>JAFGIG010000030.1 GCA_016929715.1 Caldifarciminota bacterium | reverse complement strand
TATATTGAAAATCCGCCTTTTTCAGGGTTTCTTTTTTCTCCCGCTTTGGGTCTTGTTTCATTTTTATTTTACAAAATAGCTGGAACAAACGCTTTTTCAGCCGTCTTACCGGGTTTATTTTTTTGTCTTTTGGCTGCTTTTGCAGTATTTCTTTCTTTCGGAAAGACAATTAGGGGTTTAGTTGCTTCCTGTTTCATCCTGTTTTCATACCCTTTAACTGTTTACGGCAGAACGCCTTTAGCTGAAAACGCGTCAACGTGTTTTCTTATGTTTGCCGTTTTTTTTATAGTGAAGAATAAATACTTGTCGGCGGGAATTTTCACCGCTGCTGCAATATTATTTACAAAAATTCACGCCGTAAGTTTTCTACCCGCCGGAATTATTTATATATCAGTTAAAAACAAAAAATCGCTTATAAATTATTTTGCAGGTATAGCTGTTGTTTTCGCTTTTTGGTTTATCTTTCTGTATTTGCCGTTCAAAGAAATGTTCAATTCATATTTTATGTCAGGCTTAAAATCAGTCACTGAAAATCAAAAAGCGGATATTTATCTGTTTTTTTACAGAGTTTTGGGAGCGGGAATACCTGATTTGACTTTTTCGACTCCGTTCGTAGTTTTTTCAGGGTTTTTTGCGGCAGCTTTTATTGCCCGGCAAAATAAAATAGGGGATATTCAGCTTCTGGCGTTGTGCTGGCTCGGTTCTCTAATCGTTTTTTATACTGTGTTCTTCCCATACAGACCGGCGAGATTTCTTCTTTATTTTGTTTATGCCGCTGCTATTCTCGTTTCTTCTTTCGGAGAGCATAGAGAAAAGGGAGTTTCGAAAGGTAAAAGAAGCACAATACCTGTTTTAATATTTTCACTGTTTTTTTCATATCAGTTCACAGCTTTTTCCTTAAGGATTGTCCGGTTTCCTCTACTGCTCGTTTCTTCCGCTGTGTCAGTTGCAGTTGTTATACTAACACGTTATGTCAGCAGAAAAGCGGATAAGTTCATCCCGTATCTGATAGCATTGTTATGTATTCTTCACTTTTCCTGCGACAACTACCGCATAATTTCATGGCTATTATTTCCGATGCAATCAGTAAAAGGGGCATCATTTGAAATTGAATCCATTGTAGGAGAAAGAGCTCTTATTGCGGGTTCACTGGCACCCGCTCTTACGCTTGGAACAGAGATAAAATCACTTGCAGCGTTTGATTGGATGATTGACAGCGGCTTTATCGAAAAATACGGAGTGACACATCTGATTATCAGCGGATTTGATTCGTCTGGTCTTTCAGATTATCTTTCGCGCAGTGCAGCCGCACTGAGACCTTTTGTTGTCGGCGGCGATTTATACATGCTGTATTTGACAGGAAAAGGCGGTTACTATTTGACAGATTATGAAAAATCATGCCTTTTCCTTCAGGAGAAAGCCCTGGATTCGGCAGTCTTTTACCTGAAAAAATACAGGGAAACAAACATTGGATCCTCAAGCGCTTGGTTGCTCGGAGCTTTAGTCGCTCAAAAAACGGGGGATAGTAATCTGGTTCACTACATGATTTCCGAAGGGATCAAAACAAATCCAAACGATGCGTTTTTAGTTTTTCCCGTCAACCATCAGATTCACTGAACACTTGGGCGTTGAATATAAAGATTTCGACTCCGGTTTCTTTCCACGAATCCGGAGTCAGTCCGGCTTTCATGCAAGCATGACTGAGAAATGTTTCCCTGTCCCATCCCCATTCTACAGCTACCTGGGGGAGCAGCAGCCCCTGACGGAAACCCTTTTTAACTATGAGCCCGTCTTTCCCGACGGTAATTTCAGAAGGATTTTGAACAATTTCCGGAACGCTCAATACTGATATCTCTATTTCAATATCATTTATTTCTTCTTTTTTGACCGGGGGGAACCTGGGGTCTTCCTGCGAAGCGGCAAAAGCCATGTCAATTACAGCCTGGTTAAGAGGTTTGATTCCGACTACGTATCCTATACATCCCCTGAGTTCGCCTATTTTATGAAGCGTGACGAAAATACCGCGTTTTTCTGAAAGCCTTCCTTGTGCGGTTGGAGGTTGGGGTAAATTTAACCCGCTTGCTGCCGAAACTATGGTCTCTCTTGCTGCTCGGAGAAGAACAGATTGTTCTTTTTTGTCGAGATTCATAAGATGACGAAAGACGCGTAACCTACGACGTAGCCTCCATCCGAATAGGGCGATTCGGATGAGTTTGCTTTTTTTGAGAGGAATATATCTTTTTTAATATCTTTGAGGGCAGTCAAGAGAGCAATTATAGGTCCTATCCCGCAACCCGCTTGATCAGAAACTTTTGTGCCTCTGTCTGCTATATCGCAAAGCTTTTTCAGATCGTATGACTGGACCGACCCGACAACTTCCTCGTCGTTTATTTCGCATTCTGAAAGAGAATATCCGTGATAAAGATCGCTGCTGGCAACGAAAATTCTGTCATTTCCAGCGAGCGGTTTCAACGATTCGCCCAAAGAAAGGCAGAATTCTGATGACTGATTTCCGACTGCTATCGGGACAATTCTAAGGGGTCTGGACTTAAAAACATACTGAAAGAAAGGCAGCTGGACTTCAATGCTGTGTTCAGATAAATGTGGCATTTCGCTGTCGTCGAATAAAGCGGATTCTCTCAGCAGTAATTCGGTTAACTCTTCGTCCACGGGGACATTTCCCAGAGGTGTTTTCCATGCTCCGGATTTATAAACTGATGCGCCTTTGGAAGGGTATCTGTGACATGGCGCAAGAAGAATGACTGTAGTTTTTTCGTATTTTTCAGGATCAACAGACGCAACGGCTTTTCCCGTTGTTTCCCCGGAAAATGCGTATCCGGCGTGCGGAAGAACAAGCCCTGAAACTTTTCCTCTGAAAGAAAGTGAGGATGCATCCGGCAATAAAAAGGAGAGTTCTTTTTCGAGAGAATGCCTGTCCCCGGGGTAAAACTGCCCGGAAAAAACCGGCTCTCTTGCTTTATCAGGCATAGAGGTTTTCCGAAAGTTTGACCTGCGAAATAAGGGAAATGAAAGATTCGGTTATCTTAGGATCGTAATATTTTCCGGAGCCCTCCCTAATGGCGGAAATCGATTTCTCCATAGTGTATCTTTTCATGTATAGGACGAAGTCGGATATTACTCTCAGGATTCTGCCGGCTTCCGGAATAGAAGAGCCTTTCATGCCGTTTTTTCCGGACCCGTCGAAATTTTCCTGGCAGAGAAGTATGTATGAAAGAGGTTCGGATAAAAATTCGAGATTTGAAATCAGCCCGACGAGTTTATCTATGGCTTGATTCAGGGTTGAAAGGCCCGGGATCGAAATGCCGAACAGCATGAATAAGGTGGCGTATCGGAGCTGTCGCATGTATTTTTCTTCGACGGAGAGTTCTTTGGCTATTTCTACTGCTATGTTTGCAGATTTTTGCTGAAAGTTTTTGCTGACTCCGAAAGTCTCGGTAAGCGAAAGGACAAAAGACATTATTTCAAGGTCCTTTTTCTTTATAGTCTCGAAAAACTGCGAATTTTTAATTGAAAGCGAAACTATGCTCGAGGCAGTAGAAATCAGAGAGACGAATATTTTGTCCGTCTCCATTCGCTGTTCACTGTATACAAAACCGACCAAACCGAAAGGCCTGTCGGCGCCGAGAAGTTGGCATACTGCGAGGACAGGGATTTTCCTCCCCCCGCCGCATGGGTAGTCGAAAACCACAACCGGCGGCTGTTTTTCCTTAAGTATAATGTCGAAAGGAGGAGATGAAAGATCGAGAGTCATGCCTTTCGGAAAGATGTCTTCAGTCTGAAAAGTATTTCTGACAGTGAGAGTGCTGTCGAATTCGCTGAACCATGAAAGAAAAGAACCGTCAGCGTCGAGAGTCATGGCGAGTATCTTTGGGATGACTTTAATCAGAGACGCTATGCCGAAGCTTTCACTCAGGAGATTCGAAAGCTTCTGAAGTTTGTTCAGCTCTTCGATTCTTATTTCAAGATTTTTTTCGAGCATACTTTTTTGCTCTAAAAGTATTTCGTTTCTCTCCTTGAGTTCTCTTAAGAGCCACTCTTTTTCCGTTTTCAGTTTCCGCTGGTCCAAAGCATTTCTGACAATGACTTTCATTTCGTTGGCGTCAAAAGGTTTATTAATATAATCGTAAGCGCCTTCCCGAAGGGAAGCTATGGCTGAATCAACAGAGGTGAATCCCGTCATCATAACAAAATAAATCTGAGGATCGAGAGATTTGGCTCTCGACAAGACCTCAATTCCGTTCATGTTTGGCAGTTTAATGTCGCAAAGCACAAGGTCGGGTTTGAACGACATTATTTTTTCAATAGCTTCTTCGCCTGTAAAAGCGGTCTTGACCTGACAGTCGAGGAGCGGGTCGTTCTCTATGATTTTAGAAAGAAATGATGCCAGAGTCTCTTCGTCGTCCACAACAAGGACTTTATTGTTTTTTGCCACGTCAGATCCTCGAGAAGTTTTTAAGGTCTTCGTCTTTTCCAAGAAGAGTTACTATGTCGTTTTTTTCAAAGAGGGTTTCAGGATTGGGCGAGATGTTCAATATACTGCCGGGTTTTTTTACCGCCAGCACATTGACATTGTAGTGCGTTCTGAGACCCAGTTCCTTGATAGTCTTTCCAATAAAGGATTTAGGGGTATTGACATCAACTATCGAGTATCCCGGAGTGAATTCAATAATCTCCTGAAAACCCGGTGAAGTCAGCTGATTTGCGAGTCTTCTTCCGGAATCAATTTCAGGGAGAACAACCTCGTCAGCTCCGATTTTTTTCAATATTTTTTCGTGCGTAAAATTTCTCGCTTTGGCGATTATTCTCTTTACACCTATTTCCTTTAAAAGCATTGTGGTGAGAATACTCGTCGCCAGTTCCTGAGCAAAACTGACTATGACGATATCAGTGTATTGAAATCCTGAATCCATGAGGGTCTTCTGGTCGGTTGCGTCTCCTATGACTACTGATTCAACAAGATTCTGAAGAGGGACAAGAGATTCTTCGTTCTTGTCGAAAGCCAGAACCCTGGCTCCGTTCGAAACAAGACTCTCGGCTATTGAAAATCCGAATCTTCCGATTCCAATTATACCGAAATACTTATAATCGCTTCTATTGTCCATATAGTTTATTCTAACGGCAAGGTTTTCCTTTTTCAATACAAATATGAGATCATCCTATGGGCATAAACCCTTTGACATAGTTTATTTTTTTGGATTTAGTCCTTTTAACGAGAGCGGCTCCGAAAGTAAGAGGCCCGAGTCTGCCCATTATCATAGTCGATACTAGCAGAAGTTTGCCTATAGAGGGCAGGTCGGATGAAAATGAATGGGCGGGATTTGTTTTAGATCCCAGAGATAAGCCAACCGTCCCGAAAGCCGACACTATCTCAAACACCAGCTTGTATATAATCCTTTCGATTTCATAGCCGTCGCTGAAGAGCTGAATCAAAACGAAAATCAGTATTATCCATAGTATCGAAAGGGTTATCAGGGAAAACGCTCTGAATATCTGCGCAGGAGGGACGCTTCTTTTCAGGATGGAAATTTTTTCTCTTCCCTGTAAAGTAGCTACAAGAGTTGAAAGCGCGAGAGCTACCGTTGAAATTTTTACTCCTCCGCCTGTGCTTCCTGAACCCGTTCCAATGAACATGAGGACTATCACGACGATGAGAGAAGCGTTGGTGAAAATATTAAAGTCAGCTGTGTTGAAACCCGCTGTCCTGGGAGTCACCGCCTGAAAAAAAGAAGAATAAATCTTTTCAGCAAATGAAATATCCGCTCTCAATGCATATTCATTGAACCAGAAAAAAAAGAAAGGAAAGACAATGAGAATAGCATACGCGATAAGAATCATCTTAGAGTATGGAATCAGAATAGGCTTTGGGCCTGTGGGATATTTTGAAAAAATATTTTTTATTTTTAGACCACAATATTTCTTCAGGTCCAAAAGAACAACAAAACCGATCCCGCCTAAAATAACCAGAGTTGAAACAGTTGTAACAACAACGGGATCAGTTCTGAATGAGACAAGGCTATCCGAGAAGGTTGAAAAACCCGCATTGCAGAACGCACTGATACTGTTGAATATCGCATGCCCGAATCCTCTCGCAAAACCGAATTTTGGGACGAAAGCGAAAGAAAGAAAAAAAGCGCCTATTAGTTCAAAAAAAAAGGTCATAGCTATGACGCGCTTTGCAAATCTGCCAAGTCCGTATATATTCTGGCTGGCAAAGGATTCTTTCATGATAAGCCTCGGGTAAACAGTCACTTTTCCTCCGAGAGAAATGATAAGAAAACTCGCGAAAGTCATGTATCCGAGAGCGCCTGTCTGTATGAGTAAAAGTATTATCGTCTTGCCGAAAAGTGTCCATTTTACGGCAGTGTCTTCCACTATTAAACCTGTAACACAGAGGGCGGAGGTCGAAGTAAATATGCAGTTGACAGGGGAGGGAGAATCTCCGGTATATGAGAAAGGAAGACTCAGAAGAACAGAACCCAGAAAAATTAAAAATATAAAACCGGTCAAGAGGGCTCTGTTGGGTGTAAGATGTTTTTTTACGTAAATTCTGAAACTGACCGGCAAAGGCAGTTCACATGCTTTTTCGAAGAACTTCTCTTTCATGGTTGTCCGTTCTTTTTCACTGCGACGAAGCCTTTCTCGTGAAATTATAAACGGGTGCGGCTTTTTTTGTTATAACATCTTTCGTTATTAGGCACTTTTTAAGATTTTTACTTTTTTTGAGATTGGGAATTTCAAACATGATGTCGAGCATGGTCGCTTCTATTATGGATCTAAGTCCCCTTGCCCCTATTTTTTTCTTTACCGCCATCTCGCACACTTCATCTATAGCCTCGCCTGTGAAGGAAAGGTCGATGTTTTCGATTTTAGCGAGTTCTTTGTATTGTTTGATAACCGCGTTTTTGGGTTCAAGGAGGATTTTTTTCATTGTGTCCCTGTCGAGGTCCTGAAGAGGGGCAATTATAGGGAAACGTCCGACGAATTCAGGAATCATTCCGAACTTCACAAGGTCGTCCTGTTCCACGAAGGCTCTTGCTCCGAGAGATTTTGAAGCGTCGGGATAAAATTGAAAAGAGTCGTCACTGCTGGATTTTGGCCCGTGGAAACCGAGGACATTTTTCCCCATGTGCTTTTCTATTATTGTCTCTATCCCGTCGAAAGTTCCTCCGCAGATGAAAAGTATTTTAGATGTATTAACCGGAAGAAATTGCTGTTCCGGATGTTTTCTGCCTCCGTATGGAGGAATATTGGCTATAGTTCCTTCGACAAGCCTGAGGAGCGCCTGTTGAACTCCTTCTCCGGAGACATCTCTGGTTATAGACCTGTTTTCGCTGAGTCTGCTGATTTTATCTATTTCGTCTATATACACAATGCCCTTTTCGGCTTCTCCGATGTTGTAGTCGCATGACTGAAGGAGCCTTGTTATGACATTTTCCACGTCTTCCCCGACATAACCGGCTTCAGTCAGAGTTGTCGCGTCTGAAATCGCGAATGGAACATGGAGTATGTTAGCGAGAGTTTTTGCTATGAGTGTCTTTCCGCAGCCTGTCGGTCCGATTAAAAGTATGTTGCTTTTTTCTATTTCCACATCACTCTCGCGCATGGAGCTGATTATCCTCTTGTAGTGGTTGTAAACTGCTACGGATATCACTTTTTTGGCGTAATCCTGACCTATAACATATTCGTCGAGCTGAGCTTTTATCTCGCTGGGCAGAGGAAGATCAAAAGCTCCGGAAGTGAAAGGAAGGGTTTTTTCCTGAGATTTGAATATGGATTCATAAAGCAGTTTGACGCAATTAACGCATATATAGGAATTTCTTCCGTGGATTAGATAATTGCCTATATTCTCCTTTGAACCGCAGAAAGAACAGGTCTTGCCGAAATCGTCCTTAATCTTCTTTTTCATCATCGGATCCGTTTTTTTCCTGTGATTCTTTGGATCTTGAAAGTATGACTTCATCGACAATGCCGTATTCTTTGGCTTCGTCGGCGTTCATCCAGAAATTTCTGTCTGAATCCGCAGATATCTTCTCTATAGTCTGTCCGGTATGATAGGAAAGAATTTTCTCAAGCTCTTTTCTCATCTTGAGAATTTCCCGGGCTTCTATTTCTATGTCTATTGCCTGTCCCTGAACCCCGCCCCATGGCTGATGAATCATGATTCTCGAATGAGGGAGGGCAAACCTCTTGCCTTTTTTGCCTGTCGAAAGAAGAACAGCAGCCATGCTTGTCGCCTGACCGAGGCAGGTAGTAGAAATATCCGGTTTAATGAATCTCATAGTGTCGTATATAGCCAGCCCGGAAGTGATGTTTCCGCCGGGTGAATTTATGTAAAGATTTATGTCCTTTTCCGGGTCGTCAGCTTCGAGAAACAAAAGCTGTGCTACTACGGCGTTTGCTACGTTGTCGTCTATTGGCGACCCTATAAAAATTATTCTGTCTTTAAGAAGACGAGAATATATGTCGTATGCCTGTTCTCCTCTTGATGTCCTTTCAATGACTAGAGGGACGACATAGGATTTCGGCTCATTCCGGTTCATTTTCCCGAACCTCCTTGACTGTTATGATTTGAATGATTTTTTCGAAAGTTTTTGTGCGTCTTATTTTTAGATATACCCTTCTTACGAACTCAGAGTCATTGAGCTTACTTTTAATTGCGGGCCTGCTGAGTTTGTCGTAACCGACTTCGTTTGATATCTCCATCAAAAGACTCTCTCTCAGTTCTTCATCAGAGATATCAACGCTGAGTTTTTGGGAAAGGTGATCGAGAATCATGTTGCCCTTTGCTCTTTTTTTTGCCGTTTCAGATATTTCTGACTTGAGGTTTTCCTTGTTTTTTTCTATTTTTAGCTTATGAGTAAGCAAGTCGAGCATGTCTTCGGTTTCCTTATCTATGACCGCCGAAGGGACTTCAAAAACATATGCGTCCTCAAGAGTCCTTAGGACATTGTTATAGAATTCCTCATCGCTTTTAGCTTTTAATTCTTCTCTGAGTTTATTTTCAACATCGCTTTTCATTTCTTTGACGTCGCTGTAGTTGAATTCTTTCGCGAGGTCGTCGTCAAGTTCGGGGACAGTCTTTTCTTTTATCTCTTTTATCACAACATCGAAAAGAATGTTTTTGCCCCCGTATTTGTGATCTTCTTCAGGTATCATGAAAGAAAAAGAAAAAGCGTCGTTTTTGTTTCTGCCTATCATGTTTTCCGGAAATCCTTTCCAAAAATAATCTTCTTCAATGCTTATCATCTTGTCTTTGAAGGAAATTTCCGGGATTTCTCCGCCGTTTTCGTCACGCGCCGAAATATCGCACTGAATGAAATCACCTTTGGCGGAACTTCTTTCGGCTGTCGTCAGAAACGAGCATCTTTCCCTGATGAGGTCGAGTCTCTCGTTTACGAGTTTTTCAGACACGGAATATACTGATTTTTCGACCTCAAGAGTTTCGAGAGGATAATCTTCTATTTCAGGCTGAACCTCGAATGTTATAGTAAAACTGAGCATTCCGTTTTCAATCTTGACGTTTTTTTCCTCTATCCCGCCTATGGGGACGAGTTTTTCCTGTTCAACTGCCTTTCTTGAAAGATTTTCTATTGCGCTGTTCAGGCTTGTTTCGGCTATGTCGTCGCCGAACATCTTTCTGACGATAGAATAAGGGACTTTGCCTTTTCTGAATCCGGGGAATCTATGAGTGAATGCGATTTCCGAGATTATCTTCTTCTCTTCTATGTCTATCACTTCGGAAGATTCTTCTATCAATAGGTTTCTCTTTACAGGTGATATCTTTTCGATTGTCACTTTCAACATTTCCTCCAGGTTTCAAATACGCTGTGTTTGATCGTATTGCGAGAGAGGGGAGTCGAACCCCTACCCTATTAGGACTGGATCCTAAGTCCAGCGCGTCTGCCGGTTCCGCCACTCTCGCAGAGAAACCAATTATATCATTATTTGGTCTCTGGTAAAACGAAACAGTTAAAAATCTTCCCGGAGGTCGCGTCTTAGTTTATCAGCGCCGATTCGGAGGCTTTTTTCGGGCGAAACGACCTCTCTTAGGGCGTATTCGATTGATCTGGAAAGGTATATTCTCCCTGCGAACCATGCTCCGGTTTTCGGTTCTGTTAAGGCGTCCGACATTTTTAGATATACTTCTTCGAGTCCGCGTATTCCGGACATGTAAGATTTCATAATTCGGGCGTCAAGAGAGCTTTTCCGAGTCGGAACGTATCCGGTGCTGGCAGACCAAGCCGCCTGGACTTCGGGAGAATTGAACCATTTGATAAACTCCCATGCGGCAACTTGCTGTTCCGGAGACGACTTTGAAAAAATAACAATATTTGTTCCGGATATGACGCTGACGTCCTCTCCCCATAAAGGAGCGGGTAAGGTGGCGATTCCTATTCTGAACGAAGGGTTCTTTTTTGCCATGAAAGAATAGGACACGACACTGCCCCATGAAATCAGAATATTTCCGGAGACGAATTCATCCTGCCCATCGTAGCCGGTTCCCAGACGGCAGTTTCCCGATTTGAGAAGAAAAACAAGCTCTGTCAGAAGTTGTGCGGAAATGCTGTCGTCAAAATAAACTTCTCCTGTGGCATCGTCCAAGAGTCTGCCTTTTCTCTGAAAAAGGGCTGTTTCAAAAAACCAAGTGTTGGAAGGCAGTGCGAAAGCGTAATAATCATTTTTTTCGGGGGGGAAAAGAGAACACAATCTGACCATTTCTTCCCATGTAGAAGGAAAGCTTATGCCGGCTGAATCGAAAAAATCCGCGTTGTAGAAGAGAACTCCGAGGCTTTTATTGAACGGCATGCTCCAAATAGTGTCTCCCCAATAGTTGTTTTCCCAGACAGGCCTGAAAAAATCTTCTATTTCGTCCTTAGAATATCCCGCGTCGGATTCAACGAAAGCGTTAAGCGGGACAATTGCTCCCGCTCTTCGGAATTGATCCGTCCATGATTCGTAGCTCTGTGCCATAACAGGAGGTTTACCTGCCATGACTGAAGCCATAAGCTTCTGGGCGAGCGCGCCGTAATTTCCGACGGAAGATGAGATGATTCTAATCTCAGTATGTTTGCCGTTGAAATCTTCTACAAGGCTGTCGAGAACAGTCCCGAGTCTTCCTCCCATGGCGTGCCAGAAAGTGACCGTTACCTTTCCCCGTTGTCCGTTCGAACAAGATAAAACGGCGAGAGAAAAAAGAGCAAAGAATCTTTTATTCAATCTTTTAACCCTGATCTGGCGAAACTGTTTATTATCCTTTTTTGGGCGAAAAGAAACAGAACTATGAGGGGAAGGGCTGTGAAAGTCGCCGCGGCGGAAAGAAGAGTGTAATCAGTGCTCTGTTCCTGAGTAAAATAGGCGAGCCCCACCTGAATCGGCCTTAAATGTTTTGAGTTCGTGACAACGAGCGGCCATAGAAAACTGTTCCATGAACTCACTACTGAAAAAATTGAAACTGTCGCGAGAGCGGGTTTTATAAGGGGAACCACAATTCTCCACAGATATCCGAACTTGCCGCATCCGTCAATTCTCGCGGCATCCCAGAGTTCACGAGGAATAGTCTTCATGTGCTGTCGGACAAGAAAAACCGAAAAAACACTCACAGTCCAGGGAACTATGAGCGCCGCATATGTGTCTATCCAGTTCAAGTATGTCAGAATCAGATATCCCGGTATTATGTATACAGGCATCGGAATCATCATCGTGGCGAGAAATAGTAGAAATACTTTTTCTTTGCCCTTGAAATCGAAGTTGGAAAAAGCGAATCCCGCTAAAATTGACGTCAAAAGATTTCCAGCGAGTATGAAAACAGCGACCAAAGCAGTATTAAAAAAGTATTTCAACCAAGGGACTTTTGACCATGCCTCGGAGAAATTTGAAAATGTCCATTCGGACGGAATCCACGTCGGGGGAACGGAAATCGCTTCAGAAGGAGTTTTGAAAGCGGTTAGGACCATCCAGTAAAACGGCAAGATCATCGCTAAGGCTCCCGCGGACAAAACAGTGTAGACAAGTATCTTTTTGCTTTTAACCGTAGAAGACCTTCCTTTCCGAGTATCTTTTCTGAATCGCAGTCAAAACGAGGAGGACTGAAAAAAGAATGAACGCTGTGGCGCTCGCTGCTCCGAACTTGAAAAACTGAAAAGCTTTCTCGTATAGATAGAATACGACGACGTTAGTGCTGTCGAGAGGTCCTCCCGCCGGAGGACCGGTCATCAGCCAGACCGGAGCGAAGACCTGAAAAGAGCTTATCGTGGACATAATGAAGACGTAAAAAGTCGTCGGAGACAATAAAGGCAAAGTAACGTGCCTGAAGGTCTTCCATGAACCCGCGCCGTCGAGTTTCGCCGCTTCATAGTAAGTCTGCGGAATGCTCTGGAGACCGGTGAGAAAAATTAAAACATCGTATCCCAGGCTTTTCCAGACTGACATTGCGGCAAGGCTCAAAAGGGCGAGGGAAGGGCCTTTTAAAAGATAGGGCAAATTTTTACCCGAAAAAATTTCAAAAATCCCTCTGTATTCTCCGAGCCATTCCGGTCCGGTAATGTTCAGGATCGAAAGAAATGAATTTATCAAGCCGACTCTGGGGTGATAGATCCATTTCCAGATGACCGATACGGCGACTATGGAGGTTATCACCGGCAGATAGTAAACAACTCTGAAAAAAGTCCTGCCTTTGGTCACCGAATTGAGCATTACGGCGAAAAACATGGAAAGTCCTATTGAGAAAGGAAGGCTGAAAGCGGTGTAGTATAAAGTGTTTAGAAAAGCATTCCAAAATAGAGAGTCAGTCAAAACGTTCAGGTAATTGCCGAATGAAATAAAAGTATTCGGACCCGCCATGTTCCACTTGAAAAAACTGACGATTAGCGACAGAAGAATAGGAAAAAGTTTGAAAACTACGAGAACTGACAGAGCCGGAAACAGATACAGCCAATGCGAATGTTTTTCGAAAAATCTTTTTGTCAGAAATCTTCCCCGATTGAAAAATATATCTTTGTCCTGTTGTTCAAGTCCCTCAAATCGGTGGGGACCGCAAAATCGAGTTTCAGGACAGCCGTCATGAAAAACATGCGAATCCCGCAGCCTATGTCCATCTTCAAGTCTTCGAGCCCGAAGCCCTTTTCAGGGTCGTCTGAAAAAACCTTAAATTCATTAACTTCCTTCGCTGTCCCGCCGGCGTCTACGAACAGGCATCCCCTTATCCCGCCCAAAAAAACAGGCAGAGGAAATATAACATTCAGATAATCAATGAAAGGGAACCTCGCTTCGAGAGAGAAAAATCCCGTGTTGAATCCGCTGAATTCGTTTATTTCGTATCCTCTGAGATTGTTGTATCCACCGAGATAAAGATTCGGCGGATCTGTTCCTCTTATGCCGGCGAGATATAATCTGAAGGCTACGTTGCTGCGGGGCGTGATACGCCAGTATTTCCTCAAGTCGAAACTTCCCCAGTGATATCTCGAATTTGTGGAAATTCTCTGTGCCAGTCCTCCCCCGAATCGCATTCTCGTTCCGAGGAAAGGGGAAGTGTATCCCCACAGTGTGTTGTCGAAAACATAGTAAAGAGAAGGCGCCAAAAAAACCTCGGAAGTCTCACGCGAAAAAAACACCTCATCTCTGAATGAATCATAGAAATATTTTTTTCGATCTATCTGATATATGTCGAGCATCAAATCGAACCTCTGAAACCTGTTCAAAGGATACAAAAAAAGGAATTCACCCCCGAGGTATTTGTCCACGTTTATCGTGTCCCTTTTATACCAGTAAGCGAAACTCTGCTGATAAATGCCGAAACCGGTGTCCCATCTTTTGGGAAGATAAAAATAAATTATGTTGAAATTCGACTTCAATATGTCCTGGGCGAGGTCTGTCTGTATTAGGAACCTGTGATTGCCCATAAAATCGCTCAATGCGACCGTAAGAAGTCCTGCAAAGCCGTATAGGCTTGAATAAGCCATTGATGCCTGACCCCAGTCTGCGCTTATCTCTAAACTCGGCTTAGCCCATGAAAGGGAGTCTCCGGGTTTTTGGACAGTGGAATAGACCTCTATGTATTTCGAACTGTCGAAGGCAAAGTCGAAAGTGTCGAGTGTTTCGAGAGGGTTCTGAACCGTGAAAATGTCCCATTTTCCTGATGTGTAAACACTCATAACCATTCTGCTCGACTTTGAATCCAAGGAAAAACTCTGGATTTCCCCGGGCAGGTTAGTCAGCTGGGTTATCTCGCCTGTTTCAAGGTCGCAGGAAAACAGGTTGTTGCCCGGAGTGTATGAAGCGAGAAAGAGAAGATGCTGTTTCCCGTCTTCGCCTGAAGACAGGACATAGGGATTTGAAAGGGATTGGTTTCTCGGCGTGAGTTCCCGAACCGAACCGTCTTCGAGATTCATTTGAAAAACAGAATAACTTCCGTATTCCCAATTCTCGCCTTCATTTCTGTCGCTGCACCAGTATAAAAACTTGTGGTCCGAAGAAACAAAAGGATCTCTGTCGTCGAATACATCGTCGGTTATTTTTCGGAGAAAATTCCCTTCAGGGTCGGATGAAAATATGTCGGTCCTGCCGTTTGCTGTTCCGACGAAATATATGATGTTCTCATTAGACCAATAAGGAGAGCGGACTATGTCGAGATCGAAATCGAGCTTTCTGAGGATCCTGCCTGAATTAGCGTCCAGTATCCAGAAAAGGTCCCTGCCCTCGCTCAGGGAAGAAATAATTATTTTTTCACCGTCAGGAGACCACGAAGCATGACTCGTCAAAATGTGAAGCCCTTCAAACTGTGGCGTCCTCTGCCCTCCTACGAGTTTCTTTTCGATTTTTCCGGAAAGAGCCGACATCTTGAGGATGTCTATGTAGACTCCGGCATCGCTTATGAAAACGACTTGGAGTCCGTCGGGGGAAATAATAGGCGAAAGGTTTATACGGTTGTAAAGGTTTTTTGTATCTGTCAGCCTGACAGAGTAGCCGTCTATGTCGGCGTATGCGTTGTAATCCGGCCAGTAAAGCGAATAGAGAAATTTTGTCCATTCCTCGCTGAACTTTTCATATTCTATGTTCAGTGTCTTTTGGATCGCTTTTCTGAGAGATCCTGTTATTTTTATATTGTGGAATATCTCTCCGATTTTCTGCCTTCCGTATTTCTCGGCTATGAAATACATCACGGACTGGCCTTCTTTGTAGATTATGTATCCGCCGTAGTAATCGAGCTCTTCGAGGCTGACGAGTTTGTTAGAGAAAACAAGGTCTCTGATATACATGTATGATTCTGAATTCCATCCGTTTGACTCGAATTCGGCTGAGCCTTCAAACCACCAAAGGGGTATGTCCATGGAATACATTTTGAGGAAAATATTCGACTGTCCGTATAAGACGTCGTTTTGAAACGCGTGGGTTATCTCGTGGGCGAGGACATGCCTGAAGTCGGAATAAGAGCCGTTAAAAGGAACGACGACTCTGTTTTTCAAAAATTCTGTGAAGCCGCCGACGGATTCGGAAATCAAATCGAGTATTACGTTGGTCTGAGAAAAGTCGTTCGGGCTCCTGTAAATGAGGACGGGAATTTTTTCCTTGAATTCATGGTTGAAATTAACGGATAATGATGAATAAGCGTCTTCGGCCACCTGGCAGGCAAAAAAAGCTATTTCGTCCATTCCTTGATAATAGTAGATTTTGAAGTGTTCTGTCTGGGTTACTTTCCAGTCGAAATTCCTGTATTGCAGTTTGTTCTGGCCGAAATACTGCGCGGTCAAGTTCTGAATGAATAAAAGAGAGAGAAGGGGCAAGTATATTTTAAGTTTCATTTCTGTTTCCCAGCCGCATGAGCTGAGCGGTCAGTATCTCGAAATCCGTGATTATGTCTTTTTGACCCATGAGTCCGTTCCATACGTCAAGTTGAGAGAACATGGAAAGGAACGTCTGCGAGTCAAGAGGTTTGACGACCGCAAAAGCATCTTTTCCCATTGCTATAAAATATCTGATTTCGCCGAGAGGAAGAGAAGAAAGGTCTTTAATTATCACGGGAGATATTGCCGCGAGAATCTCTTCCTGTGTCTCTGAATGGAAATAGCTGACAATCGAAAGGCCGTCCTTGTCAGCTATCGTCATACCTTCGACGAAGTTGTGATCACCGACAAATTTCTCGAGCATGGAGAGTATCTTATCGGCGTGAGTTGAAATCGCGTATTCTATCATTACTACTCCTTTTTATATAAGTTTATATCACTAATTCCAAGCTTTATCAAATCAGCAGATCAATTGAAGAAGAACACGAATACATCCATTATTATGGCTATAAGCCAATGAATGAGAGCTCCGGGAAGAACTGAACCTGATAAATAAGAAAGAATCCCGACGAGGACACCCCCTATCATAGAGGAATAGACTTCAATTTCCGGCTTTCCGAGATGGGCGAAAGCGAAAACAACGGCTTGAATGAAAATTGCCCTCGCAGGACCCGTCTTTTTGGCGAGGGAAAAAAGCATGAATCCTCTGAAAAAGAATTCCCATATGTAGAGGTAGTAAAACCAGGAAATATCTATGGCCCAGAAGTCTCCTGTGTTTTTTATCATGTGTCGAAAAAGCGGATAAGTGGCTATAAAATCCGGCTTTTTCGAAAAATACAAGAGCACAGGAGTCATTATAAGAACCAATACTGAAACGAGCGGAAGCCAGAATTTCCATTTTCCAGTCCCCAAACCTATCGAACGAAGGCTGAAACCGGAATACAGACAATAAGTGAATACTATCAGGGCGCATGGCGCCGTGAAGGATATGCCGACGGCAAGACCGTTGAGAGGCCCTGTTGCAGGCGAGTAAGGCGGGAAAAGAGAAGCCCTGATTTTTGGGAATAATTCTGCCGCGAGAAGCGGACCAAGCGAGAAAAAAAGAGCCGTGAACCAGAAGATGAGCTTGCCGGGTTTTTTTTCTTTAGGGAAAGAGACTACCGTAATGGGCAACAGCAGAAAAAGAAAAGTCGAATAGACATAATTGAGGACCAGAGAGCTCCAATAGGGAGCGGATCTATACATCAGGGAAAGTATTATATAAGAAGACGCCCAGAACACCCAGGCTTCACGAGTCAGAAATGTCTGACCCAATATTTCTTTTACGGATTTTATCATGCTTAAACAAGCCCAATTAAAAGATGCTTTTACGCATTAAGAGATATAATATAATTTTTCAGCAATCAAGGGAAATGGTATTATGCAAAATACATATTTGCTTACTAAAAGGGGACAAGGCATGACTCTAAAGGAATTTCAGGAAAATATCCGGGTTCTGTTCGGGGAAAGAGATGAAAGAAGAGGGATCTCAAAGAGTTTCAACCATTTTGTGGAGGAAGTCGGCGAACTCTCTCAGGCCCTGAGAAAAAAGAAACTCAGTGACTGCGAAAACGAATTCGCCGATGTTTTGGCATGGCTGATGACAATGGCAAATCTCGCTGACGTGGACGTTGAAAAAGCAGTTCTCAGATATGTAGGTAAATGCCCTTCCTGCAAAGATAACCCCTGCAGATGCCCGGAGGGGGAAGGTTTTTTTGACAGATAAAGTCCGGGAGGCAAAAACGCTCCTTCAGAAAATTGCTTTAGAAGTGAAAGAATCCGGAGGCAGGCTTTTTGAAGTGGGAGGAACGGTCCGTGATGTCATGCTCGGGAGGATGAGAAGAAACGAAGATATAGACGCTGAGGTCTACGGACTGTCTCCAGATGCTCTCGAAAAGATTCTTAAAAAATTTGGAAAAGTCGATTTGACCGGAAAATCATTCGCCGTTTACAGAATCGGCAACCTTGAGATATCTCTGCCGAGAAGGGACAGGAGAATCGGCGAGGGGCACAAAGGATTCGAGGTAAAAGCCGACCCGGGGCTATCGTATTATGAAGCCTGCAGGAGGAGAGATTTCACAGTAAACAGCGTTCTGAAAGACGCGCTGACAGGCGAAATTATTGACCCTCTCGGAGGAGTCAAGGACATGAAGACAGGAATACTCAGGGCTTGCGACGCCAATCACTTCGGCGAAGATCCCTTGAGGGCATACAGGGCGATGAGGTTCGCGGCATCGCTCGGTTTTCCTATAGAGACAAATACCGCCGAATTGTGCAGAAGAACAGACACAAAGAGTTTGCCGAGAGAGAGAATTTTCGCGGAAATTAAGAAAATGCTCGTCGAAGGGGATTTTCCCGGCAGAGGTTTTCTCGCCGCACACTCGCTTTTTCTCTTTTCATCGGAACCCGAGATATCCTCGATGGTAGAATGCTCTCAGGACATAATATGGCATCCAGAGGGAAGTGTTTTTATTCACACTGTCCTGTCTCTCGACGTCGCCGCTTCACTCAGAGAAAATATGCTTTCCGAAGAAGACAAATTCGTCTTCATGCTGTCTGTTCTCTTTCACGACATAGGCAAGACGGTCTCTACAAAACAGGCGCAAGAAGGCAGAAAAGCCGGCAGATTGATTTCGCCGGGGCATCAGCCTGCGGGCGCGAAAATTGCCAAAATAGTCCTCTCCAGATGGAAGGCTCCGAAATCGGTCACGGAAAGAGTGTCTTCTCTCGTCTTGTCTCACCACAGGATATACGATTTATGGAAGTCGCGCGATATAGTAACAAAAGGCGCAATGAGGAGGCTTTTCGGTGGGACTGAGCTCGAACTCCTGAAAGCACTTTTTATGGCGGACAAATTCGGCAGAGGTCAGGTCTTCGGCGACTCGGAAGAGATCCTTTGGCTCGATAGAACTCTCAGAGACATGAAAATCCAAGAGGAACAGCTCAAACCAATAGTTATGGGAAGGCATCTTCTGAAACTCGGTATAGAACCTTCACCCTTCATGGGAGATGTCCTGAAAGAACTCTATGAAGCCCAGCTCGACGGTGATTTCGACAGCCTCGAAGAAGGAATTTTATTGGCGAAAAGAATAATAGAGTCCAAAAAAAGAGAAAAAAATTGAATATTTTGTCAATTTTTTTCGCTCTGATCCAGAGGATTTTTGTTCCCATGGACATGTCACAGACAAATCACCTCAAGGCATACGGTGTAGCATACAGATCTCTCGAAGTGGGGCTCGAAGTCGAATGGCTTATAAACTACAGAGGCGGAAGTTTCATTTTGGAAGACAATTCCGGTATTGAGGACGACCTGAAAAGATCCGGAGTCGGTTATTCCCTGATATCTCCTGAAAAAGAAGCCCTCATAAAATCCGAGATAGAGAATATGAACGCCGACGTCGTCCTCCTTCACAAAGCCCCGAAAGTGGCTGTCTATCAAACTCCAGGGGCTCAACCCTGGGACGATGCCGTTGTCATGGCGCTCGATTACGCCGGTATAAGCTATGACAGGATATGGGACGTCGAGGTTATGGAAGACAAGCTGTCCGATTATGAATGGGTCCACCTCCATCACGAGGATTTCACGGGCCAATACGGCAAGTTCTGGGCTTCCTATGCCAATACTCAGTGGTATAAGGACCAGGTTCGGCTCAATGAAGAGACAGCAAGGCTCCTCGGGTATGACAAGGTCTGGAAATTGAAGCATGAAGTCGCAAGAAAGCTATACGAATACGTGGAAAACGGCGGATATCTTTTCGCCATGTGTTCTGCAACCGATACATGGGAAATAGCTCTCGCCGCTTACGGCAGGGACATAGTCGCGTCGCCTTTCGACGGAGATCCCGTCGGAACGGGTGAAGTGGATTTTTCCCGTTCGCCCGCTTTCACGGATTTCGAAATAATAATGGATCCGAACATATACGAACACTCGACGATAGATGTCTCGCAGGAGGCTCATCTCAGGGGCGAAAACGTCTTTTTCAGACTATACGAGTTCAGCGCAAAGGAAGACCCCGTCCCTTCTATGCTTGTCCAGAACCATGTGGGGACAGTCAGGGAGTTTCTGGGACAGTGCACCGGTTTCAGGCGATCCTGCGTCAGGTCTGAGATAACACTCCTCGGGGACGTCCCCGGCGCCGACGAGATAAAATACCTCTGCGGAAATCTGGGACAGGGCAGTTTCGCTTATCTTGGGGGGCACGACCCCGAGGATTTCACACATTATGTAGGCGACCCCCCGACCGACCTTTCTCTTTTCCCGAATTCTCCCGGCTACAGGCTGATACTCAACAACGTCCTCTTTCCCGCCGCGAAGAAAAAAGAATTGAAGACGTAGAAATTTCTAAAACAACTCTCTTGACATATCTTCAGCTATAGTATTAGATTTCTTTTCATCCTTTAACTTAAAAGGAAAGGAGTATTTTATGAAGAGAATGCTTTTAGTGGTTGCGTTTTTCGCGGCCGCGGCGATGACGGCTATGCCATGGACGGGCGGTTTCAGGTCGCCTGATGTGAACCTGTTCTCCCCCGATTCGGGCAACCCCGACGCCTACGGATACGTCTATGTCAAATCCGGAGATCCGGGCGGACCGACTTTCAACTGGATAGACATTTCGACTATAGGGACACAGGTCACTGGACTTATGGACGACAATGTCATGGGTCCGTTTCCCATCGGTTTTGATTTCCCCTACTACTGGTATGCGGTGGATCAGGTATATGTCGGATCCAACGGATATCTTTCTTTTTCGAGCAATCAGAATTTCGCGCATCCCTTCCAAAATCTGCCCAGCACTCTGGCTCCGCCGGATTTGATTGCGATTTACACCGGAGACCTCGATTTCTCTCCGGGTGCGGCTTACGGAAGCTGTTATTACTACACCTCGCCGACTCTCGACACATTCATTGTCACATACGACAGCGTAAAAGAATGGGATGTGGCAGGCACATACCACACGTTTCAGGTCATCCTGACAAAGGCTGACAGCTGTATAACCATGCAATACGGCCCTCAGAACGGAACCTACAACCACAGCGGCGAAGCCGACATTGTAGGCATACAGAATATAACAAAGACAATAGGACTTCAGTATTTCAGAGACGGCGTAGCGGGCGCTGGAGCGGCAAGGCCTGTTGACGGAATGGCAGTTGCATATATTCCCCCGGAAACTACTACGCTCGCTGTCCACGATGTCGGAATTTCCTGGGTTGACAATCCTCTTTCAGGAGGAATATTCATAGACAGAGGCGCGGATTTCACCCCCGTCGCCGAAGTAAAGAATTTCGGCAACCAGCCGGAAAGCACTTTCAACGTGATTCTGAGGATATACTATAAATCCGGAGCTTCGATAGTTTTCGCCGACACAATAACAATCTACAACACGCTCAACCCCGGTGACTTAGATACATGCACTTTTGACCCTTTCTCAGTCCCGGATATTGACACAACATACAGAGTTCAGGTCAGGACATACATGACCGGCGATATGACACCTGCCAATGATTCGATTACATTTAGACTGCAGGCGAAAGCCGCGCCATCCTGGCTCGGTTACTTCACAGAACCTGCCACAGGCTCTTCGTGGAACGGCGATTCGTCCGGATACGGCAATATGTTTGTTCCCCCGAATTATCCTTTCACGCTTGACTCGATAGGCTTTTATCCCGCAACCGTGACAACAGCCGGAAGCGTGGATTTTGTCGTAATGGACGATGACGGAACAGACGGCGGACCGGGGACCATTCTTTTTTCTTCGAGAATGACAGTGAACACGGGAAATGCAGGATTTTGGTTCAACATACCTGTAAACCCCTCCATATCGATAACAGAAGGCGCGTTTTATGTCGGAGCGATTACTGTGACAAACGCATCTTTCTCGACGGGAACTAACGCAGTTCCCCCGGGAGCTGTCAGCAGAAGGGCGTATGAGTTCACGGGTTCATGGGCTCCTTCAAGGGACGCAGGAATTCAGGAAGTCTGGGTCATCGCCCACGGAACATGGTCTTCCGTCGGCGTTGATGAAATTGGCGTCAGCGTTCCATCTCTGTTCAGACTCGCCTGCCCGACTTTTGTCACCTCGGCTTCTCTATACAACCTTTCGCTTGTGACCGAATCCGACGTAACGGTATCGCTTTTTGACGTCTCGGGAAGAAACGTCAGGACGCTTTTCTCGGGGAAACTTTCATCAGGGAATCACAACCTCGGATTTAACACAGAAGATCTATCAACGGGACTTTACTTCCTCAGGGCGAACGTCAACGGCTCAGAGAGGTCTTTGAAGGTCAATCTTGTCAAATAAATTCAGATCAAAATTTATTTGACAGGGTCAGATAATTTTTTCTGGCAGGATTGCTAAAAGGGGGCTTTTGCCCCCTTTTTTTGTTTTATGTGTCCGTGGACAGCAAAGGTGAACGAGTGCGAAAAAACGGATCGAAAATAACACTTTGAATATGCTTAAAACCAGATTAAAATACTGGCAGAAAATCGAAAGGTAGTTCTATGGCCGATAAAACAAATATCGTTTTCAGCGAAGCGGACGTCCTTTCGACTGACAGAGAAAAAGCCACATATCTCCTTGAAAAAGCAAAAGAATTTTTTGAAGCTTCGGAAACCGTCCCTTCATTCAACTGCGCTTTGACGGCGCTGGAGATATGCGAAAAAAACAGTATCGAAGACCTTAAAAACAGAGCCTTCCTCCGCTTGGGGTTTTTGTGTTTTCACATGTCCGACTTCGATAAGGCGATAGAATATTTTCAGAAAGTGGCGTCATCAGAGACAGACCCGGACAGGCTTACGAGTTCATACGAAGGCATGGGAGTTGTATTTGCCAAAATGAACCTAACCGAAAAAGCCCTTTTCTATATGAAAAAATCTCTCGAGATAAGGGAAAAGGAAGGCCTGCAGAAGTTCATACAGCAGAGCTGTAACAATATCGCAAACGTCTACAGGCGTTTAGGAGACTTCGCGAAAAGCCTTGAATACCTCGAAAGGGCGAAAAAAGCCGCCGAAAGCGCCGGAAACAAAAGGCCATTGTCTTTTATACTGAACAACATCGGCGAGGTTTACAGGGAGACAGGCGCTTTGGAGGAAGCCCTTTCATATTACGAAAAAGCTATTGCTTTGAAGCGTGAAATAGGTGACAGGAACGGTGAGGCTCCGCCTCTTTTCAACTTTGGACTGATAATGAAAGAGAAGGGAGATACTGAGAAATCCCTTGAATATGTCAGGGAGGCTTTTGAAATATATTTCTCGACTGACAATAATTTAGGTCAGATGAACGCTGCAAAAACCTTATCAGAGCTATACGAAGAAAAAGAAGAATATCAGAAAGCTCTTTATTTCAGCCGGATATACGCCGAGAAGATGGACGTTATTTTCAATGAAGAAAAAACATCGAGAATCGCAGAAATGGACGCCCGTTTCGAGGTCAAGCTCAGAGAAAGAGAAACTGAAATTTACAGGATGAAAAACGAAGAACTTGCCGGTGCTAATATGATGATAGAAAAACAAAACGCCGAACTTGCCGAAAAAAACGAAGAACTGACGGAGCTGAACAAGTCCAAAGACGCTATAATGAGAGTTGTTTCCCACGACCTCAAGGGAACGATAGGTTCGATTATACCGTTGTCCCAAATGCTTGCGCATCTGCAGAATCTGAACGCAGAGGCAGAAGAAACTCTTGAAGTCATAAAGCATTACGTCCAAAGGGCTCTCGTTCTCGTTGAAGACATTCTCGAGATAAACAAAATCGAGAGCGAAGATTTTAGGCTCGAACTTGCGGAGATGAACATAGCCGATCTCATCTCCGAATTTGCCGGCGATTTCAGGAGGCTTTCAGGGAAAAAAGGCGTGAATTTCGAATTGAGCAACGAAGGGGGGAACTGTATTTGCATGGTTGATTTCAACAGATTCTGGCAGATAATGCAGAATCTTTTTTCTAACGCCCTCAAATTCACGCCAAGAGGCGGCAGGATTTCAATAACACACAAAAGGGAATTGTCGGGGGATATCCTATATGCCGTCGTGTCCGTGGAAGATAGCGGAATTGGAATTCCGGAAGAAATGAAGCCTAAAATATTCGATAAATTCACGGAGGCGAAAAGAGAGGGGACGGAAGGAGAACAGACAACAGGACTCGGGCTTTCCATAGTCAAAAGACTAATAGAGCTTCACGGAGGAGAAATAGGCGTGTTTTCAAAAACAAACGAGGGGAGCGTTTTCACTTTCAGGATTCCCGCATGTCCCTGAAATAATTCTCGAGTTCTTTTTTTCTTATGACCCAGTAGATGTCCTTAAAATCCTTTGGAGGTTCTTGGATGAGTTCCCTGTAAAGATTGAGAGAAATCTCGGCGCTTTCAGGGGAATCTGAAGTCTTCCAGATAATATAATGGGTGTGGGCTTTCCTGCTTTTTAGAGGTGTTTTTTCAGCTTCTTTTTCCATCTCAGTCAGTATCTTTTTATCCCCTGTTTGGAGAAATTTTACTCTCAATTCGTAGAAAACGAGATCAGGAAGGTCTTCCCCCCCGTTTATTTTCCTGTGAAGTGAATTTATATCATCGAGGGCATTTTTTGCCATCAAAGCGTCTTTCGTATAGGCATATATCTCGAACCTGTCTTTTTTTACCGCCAACAAGTATTCTTTCATAGGCGTGTTTTCGATGATTTTTTCAGCTCTTTTTATGCAGTCGAGTGCACTTCGGAATTTTCTTAAATTTCTGTAAAAAACAGAAAGGTTACAGTATGCGTTTACAGTTGCAAGTTTATGACCGCTTTCGGCGGCCATGTCCAGAGAAGTTTTCAAAAGTTCTTCGGCTGTTTTTTTCTCCCCTTTTGCGAGATAGATAGTAGCTAAATTGTTGAGATTATTCATTAGGGCAGATATATTTCCTGTCCTGCGGCATATTTCGATTCCTTTCTGATAGTAAATGAATGAGTTCTCTATATCGAGGTATATTTCAGCGTAGCTGAGACCTAAGTTGGATAAAATAATCTCAAGAGTTCGCAAATCGCCTGTTTCCTCAGCTATTTTAAGGGCTTCAAAGAGGTAATCGAGGACTTTTTCCAAGCCTATTTCGCGTCCGCAGAAAACAGAAATATCTGAAAGGCATTTTGCTTCGGCTTTTTTGTCTTTTGTGATTCTTGTCAGATTCAGGGCTTTTTGGAAATATACAACAGCCTTTTTTTCATCTTCATGGCTGTGCCAGTAAAATCCATAGAGCTTGAAAAGTTCAGTTCTTATTTTTTTGTCTTCGAGCTTTTCCGAAAGAACATCGAGTTTTTTAAGGTATTCGAGATTTTTGTCCATTTTGAAAAGTTTCAAAGTGATTTCGCAAAGGCTGATAAGACATTCTGCGGCAAGGGAGATTTCGTCTTCGCAGTCTGCGAGGGTTTTTTGGGCTATCTCTTCGGCTTTTTCAAGCTTTCCCGTGACGGAAATCAGGCGAATTCTCTTTATAGAGTTTTCGAGTTTTTCTTTTCCCTGCTCCAAGTATTTGTCGAGAGCTTCGCAAAACCGCAGAGAATCTATGGTTGAAAAGGATTTTTGAGCGAGAAGAAAAGCTTTTTTAAGATAGACAGGAGCCTTATCCTTGTCGTCTGACAAATCATAGTGAAAGGCTATAATTCCCGTGTTTTTTTCTTTGTAGTCCTCAGGCAGATTTTCGTAGGCTCTCGCAGCGTCGCGGTGAAGTATTCTCAGCTCGCTTTTTAACTGCATTTCATAAACTGAATCTCTTATGAGCGCGTGGCTGAAAGAATACAGTCCGGTTCCCTGAGGCATCCAGACCACGTTCTTTTCGCCTTCGCCGAGAATTCTTTCAATATTTTTAGCGGAAATCATTTTTGCGAGAATTTCTGTGGAAAATTCCCTGCCGAGAACAGACGCGCGGATCATGGCATTTTTCAAATCTCTGCCGAACCGGTCGAACCTTGAGATAATTATTGACCTGATACCGGAAGGGATGAAAGAGGCATCAGAGCTCAACCTGAAATCAAGGTCGAAATATCCGTTTTCGAGAAGAAAACGAATGGTCTGTTCGATGTAAAATGGGTTTCCCTCAGATCTATCGAAGATAAATTCGAGGGTGGGTTGAGGAATGTCTTCGGTTTTGAGTATTTTTTTCGCAAGTTCGAAAGAATCTTCGCGGTTGAAAGGTTTGAGTGATATCTCAGACACCCGGGCGTCTTGGAATATATTTTCGCCGGATTCAGCCCTGCGGGAGGCCGTAACTAGGATTAAAGGGTTTTTTTCAGTGCCATGGCAGAGGGATTTTGCTAAATCAAGCGTGTCATCGTCTATCCAGTGAAAGTCGTCAAAAAAAACTATTGTCGGTTTTTTTTTCGAGAGGGTTTTAATAAACAGCTTAGTGTAATGCAGGATCATGTCTTTTCTGTTTTTCTGGTCTAAAGATGCGAAATTAGGGTCTTCGTATTTCAGGCCGGCTACCTGGCATAAGAAAAAGAGCATGACGTCAATTTCACCTGAATCCAAAAAATCTTCTCCGGAAAAAATCTTTACGAGTTTTTCTTTCGCCGATGAGATTTTATCATTTTCAGCCGCTTTTTCTCCAAACCCAAAAAAAAGATTCAGAAAATGTTTGACGGGGTTTAGAGAGTATTTGAAGATCTGGTCGCAGGGCATGAAAATCCAGTTGAAAGACGGATGCCTTTTGACAAGTTCCGCCACAAAAAAGCTCTTGCCTGTTCCCGCTTCGCCTTCTATCTTGAGGATTCCTCCGAAAACCCCGCTTTCGATTGTCTTGTTGAAAACCTCGGACGCTTTTTCGAAATGTCTTTCTCTGCCGACTGCTTCGCCTCTGAGGATTTGACTCATTGTTTTTTCTCCTTTGAGACAGAAAACAGGAACCGGATCGTCAAAACCTTTTAAGACGGAATCGCAGACGAATTCAAAACTGAATGAATACGAAAGTTTTTCCTTGACCACGTAATCCGTCAATATTCTCGGTTCCGGAGGCAGGTTGTCTTTTTTTAACGTCATCAGCCTCGCGGCGAGGTTGACTCTTTCTCCCTGGCAGGTGTATTCGGCTCTTTCTTCAGTTCCGGTGAAGCCGGAAAAACACATTCCGAAGGTTATTCCGGCGCATATCATAAAATGTGGTATTGCGGCGACTGACAGAGCCATCTTTGCGGCTCTCTCGCAGAGAAGCTCCCTGCCTTCCGGAGCCCCGTAAAAAACTAGTATGAAGCCTCCTTTGTCGCCGTAACTCACTCTGTTAAAATATCCGCCTGTCTCATTGACGATGTCTATGACTTTTGATATTTTTTCTCGAAAAAGAGGGGAATCGGCAAACGATATAAAAATACTCACTACTTCTCTGAATTCACTTTTAACGGAGCCGTCCAAGAGGGTTGCCGGCATGAATTCTTTCTGTTTGGCATTTCTGCGTTTGACTAACTGTGTGGTCGAATTCGGAGGGTTTGCTGTGAAATCTGGAGTGAACGCTCCTTCCCCGACAGGACTGAATCTCTTTCGGTTCCTGAATGAGTCCACAAAATTTTTGTCTACTACGACGTGATTTTTGGCGCAATACCTTTGAATATTAGAGGCTGAATCGAGCGGATCACCTTTGAAATAATATGTGTTTTGATGAGGATTTTGTATAATTCCCCATTCGATTTCGCCCATGGAAAGACCCGTTTTTACAGATAACTCGAAAACGCCGGCTCCTGTTTTTTTTATGCCGAACTCAGAGAAAAGACGGGTAATCTCCTGAGCTGCAGAAAGGGCGTTTTGCTTGAAACCTATTGTTTTTGAGTTAAAAAGAGAGTAAAAAGCGTCTCCGCCGAAAACCGAGATGAATCCTCCTCGAGCCCGAACAGCTGTAATAGCAGGTGTAAACACGTCGTTTATTGTCAGGGTCAGTATTTCTATGCCTTCGGTCCCCTTTTCCATAAGTCTTTTTGTCATCTGGGTAAAACCGGTTATGTCCACGAAAAGGACAGCGGCTCTGAACTTTCCTTCTTTTAAGTCTTTTGAGTAATTTTGGGTTATGAAAAAGGGAACTAAATCGCGCATAGGAGTATTTATAATTCTCTCGCGGCTTTGTCAACAGCTAGCAATCTGTTGTTGAAAAATAACATTCCATGATATAGAATGCTTTTGCTATAAAAAAGGCGGCAAATGGATACAAACACTGTTTCAAAACTTTCGGATAATCGTTTTTTCAAGAATGTCAGTCCCGAAGAGATAAAAAAGATACCAAAAGAGTATTTCTTTGTAAGGGATTTCAAACCGGACCAACTGATAATTGAGGAGAATGCACCCGCGGGGAATCTTTTTCTTATACTCGGGGGCAGTGTAAAAGTCACAAAAGAGATGCCCGGCGGCAAAAAAGTGCATATAGCGACTAGAAATGAGGGAGATATTTTCGGCGAACTGGGCGTTCTCGGACACGACAAGACAACTACAGCGAGCGTTTACGCGGTATCCGGCGCTGAGATAGCCGTTGTAGAACCAAATGAGCTTTCAAAAATATTCGAGGCGATACCGGCAACTTATTCGAATATTGTTGACGCAATTATTGAAAAGCTAAAAAGGTCCGACGGAACAAATCTGATACAGCTCGGGCACCTGAAAAAGATAAAAGACCTTTACAAAGAACTTGAAAGCGCAAAACATGAGCTCGAAAAGAGAAACGAAGAACTCAGAAAAATCAACGTAAAAATTGAAATGCTCAACTCGGAGCTGAAAAAAAAGAATACGGAACTTTACAGGACAGCGATAACAGACAAACTTACTGGCATCCACAACAGAGCTTATGTAATGGATTCGCTTATAAAAGAATTCAGCAGGGCAAAAAGACAAAAGTCTCCGCTGTCCTGCGTAATGATAGATATAGACGACTTCAAAAAGTGCAACGACGAGCACGGCCACCTCGTAGGAGATGAAGTTCTCAAAAAGATAGCCGGAATTATTTTCGACGGAGTTAGGAAAGAAGATACCGCCGGTAGATTTGGAGGTGAGGAATTTTTAATGATTCTTCCTAACACTGATGAAATTCAGGCGGGAAAAATAGCTGAGAAAATAAGGAAGAAAATATCCGCCCTCGAATTTAATTCAAAAAAATCAGTTTTCAGGAAAACAATAAGTCTTGGAATCGCTGAAATTTCAAAAATCCCAAGCGTAAAAAATGAAGATGAATTGCTGTTTTTTGCTGATAAAGCCATGTATGATGCCAAAAGACGCGGAAAAAATTGCACTGTCCTTTATTCGGAAATAATCTGAAAATTTGAGAAGGAGTCTTTCCTGATAGATTTCACTGACGAAGAAATTCGGGAAGAAGTTTTGCTCGCACTAAAGGAAGACGTCGGCAAAGGCGACTTGACGACCGAAGCCCTCGTCGAAAACGGCGACAGCGCTTCGGCGGTTATCATAACCCGTGAAAAAGGAATACTCGCGGGCATGGAGTTCGCAAAAGAGACTTTTAGGATGCTCGATTCAGGCGTGCGCTTCGCGGCGTGCAAAAAAGACGGAGATAAAATCAAAAAAGGAGATGTTTTAACAGAAATCGAAGGAAAGCTGAAAGCGATTTTGACCGGTGAAAGAGTGGCTCTCAATTATCTTCAGAGAATGTCCGGGATAGCTACTCTCACGGGAAAGTTTGTCAGAAAAGCCGGAGAAAAAACAAAAATTCTCGACACGAGAAAGACTTTTCCCGGCAAGAGAAAGATTGAGAAATACAGTGTATTTAAAGGAGGGGGCGTCAATCACAGGTTCGGCCTTTTCGACATGGTTCTGATAAAGGACAATCATATAGCTTCCTGTGACAATGATGCGGCTCTGGCGATAGCCAAAGCTAAAAGACGCTTTCCCGGACAGTTTATAGAAGTCGAGGTGTCAAAATTAGAGCAGATACCTGCTGTGCTGAAAGAAGGCGCGGACAGGATAATGCTCGACAACATGGATCTGAGAGATATCGAGAAAGCGATGAAGATAATCGCCGGCAGATCTGAAGTTGAAGTCTCGGGAAAAATTGACGAAAAAAAGATAAAAACTCTTTCTTCCCTTGGAGTGGATTTTGTTTCAGTGGGTAAGCTTACCCATTCATACAGATCGCTCGATATCGCCCTCGACATTGTGAGAAAAGGAGAAAAAAATGGATGAGACAAAGAGAAAAGGACCCGGATCGAGAGGCTCGGCGCACGACGTGGAAGTAAAAATTGAGACTGAAAAAAAAGTCGGTGCCGGTTCGGAAGGACGTGTAATAAACGATAAACAACAAGTCCCTGCATCGGTAAACCAAGATAAAAATCAAGCCGTAAAAGACGGACCGAAGGAGCATTCGATATCAATAGAGAATAAAGACAAGGTAAAGAAAAGCTTTTCGAGAAAAGATCAGTTTCCCGAAAGAAAAAGATATCCCGGAAAGACCGACGTAAAGTTTAAGCCCAACGAAAACAGACAGTCGTCTTTTCAGTATCAGGACAAAAAAGTAAATAGAACGGATAGATACGAAAAACATAACAGGTTCGACGACAACAGAAAGTTCGGAACAAACGATTTAACCAGAGACGTGGAAAATCTTAAGAAAAAATTTTTTGAACAGCAGAATCTTATATCTGAGCTCGCAAAGCAGAAAAACGACATCAAACCTATCATCGCAAGCATAATCGCGCTCATAGCTTCGATAGTCGCGGTGTTTTTTTCTATTTTGTCTATGTTCAGGCATTGAGACCGCGGAAAATCTTTGATTCTTAAAATCGCCGTCTTGATATCCGGCAGAGGTTCGAATATGCTGGCGTTAAAAAACGCATGCGACTCCGGAGAGATCAGAGGAAAAATCTTGTGCGTCGTCTCCAACAGGGAAAGTGCAAAAGGCTTAGAAGCAGCGCGTAACTGTGGTCTGCCGGCGTTTCTATTTTCGAAAAAAAACTATCCTAAAGGGAGATATCGTCATATGTCGTGTCTTTTATCGGATATCGGCGTGAATTTTATAGCTTTGGCTGGTTACGACGAGCTTGTCAGGGATCCCCTGCTTTGTGATTTCAGCAGAAGGATTGTCAATATTCATCCTGCTCCGCTTCCGGAATTCGGCGGGAAAGGAATGTTCGGCGAAAAGGTCCACCTAAAAGTCCTTGAAAGCGGAGTTAAATATACAGGTCCAACCGTCCATTTGGTCAATGAAAATTACGATTCCGGAGATATACTCTCGCATGAACCTGTAGAAGTTTTAGGAGATGATACTCCAGCGTCGCTCGCAAAGAAGGTGCTTGAAGCCGAACATTTGCTCTATACACAAACTGTCGGGAAAATAAGCAAAGGCGAAATCAGGATTTAATGGCGCTCAATGCTCTCTAAACTGAACCTGCATCTACACACTACGTGCTCCGACGGAAAGGACGAACCCAAAATAATCGCATTAAAAGCTTTTAAGTGCGGACTTAAGACAATAGCCATAACAGACCACGACACAATAGAGGGATACTACCCGGCGAAAATAATGGGAAATGAATATTCTCTCGAAGTTATCAGCGGAGTTGAGTTGAGTCTGGAAGCAGGAGAGAAGGCGACATGCCACCTCCTTGGATATCTTTTCGATCCGGATAACAGCGCCCTGAAAAAGGCGCTGGAAAAAATTTCCGCTTCGAGAGAGAGAAGGAACAGAGAAATACTTAAAAAACTCGAAAAAGACGGTTTTTCCCTCGACTATGAAGAGCTGGCACAAAAATCAGGTAAGAAAAAGAATCTCGGAAGACTGCACATCGCTGCGGCAATGGTATCCGTCGGATTCGTAAAGAATTATCACGAAGCTTTCGCTAAATATCTGGCAAAAGGCAGAAGGGCTTATCTTCCCAGATACAGGTTGGAAATCGGCGAGGGAATTGAGGTAATACACTCGGCGGGGGGCGTAGCATGCCTTGCTCATCCGGGAGAAGGTTATCCTTCAAAAACCGAATACGAAAGAATACTGTTCAAATTGATAGACAGCGGACTCGACGGAATCGAGGTGTATTACCCTTCCCACACGCACGAGCAGATACACGAGTTTTCAAGGCAGGCACGGGATTACGGACTGGTAATGACAGCGGGGACGGATTATCACGGAATATCCGGAAGAGATTTGTTGAAATTCGATTATGATATTGATTATAATATCCTTGAAAAACTGAAGGAAAAAGGAGGAGTCTATGCTCGTTCCCGGCCTGCGGAAAACAGTGGTTCTTACAAAAACATCGAAGATAACAGGATGGATAGATGAGAATTTGGTGAGGTCTATAGACAAAGGATTTTTTTTCAACGGCGTCAACGTCGGGCACAAAGACTTTTTGAATTTCTACGGTTCTCCCCATGGCGGAGACGTCGAGGTTTCGGAGCTTGTTGTTGAAGGCGAGAACAAATGGGATAACCCTCCCCTGAGAGTTTATTCGAGTTATCAGATACCGGCAGGCGATATAATTTTCCTTTTCGACCTCAAACCTATGATGCCGACAGGAAACAAGCCTGAAAAGAGGATTGTCGAAGAAAGAGCTCTTCTTGCGACGGTTATGGTGAGGCTCATAGATTTCGGAGTCACTGTAAAAGGAAAAACTTATCTTCACAAAAGCACATATGAACAAAGAATAATCCGGGTTGAGGCGAAAGACAACAAATGGTTCATACTGCAGTTCCCGGAATTTCCGGAGGGTTATTCCAACAGATTCAACAAAACTCTCGGATTGACAAAAATCGCGGAAGCTGAAGGATATCACCTCGACCACATACTTTTCAACATGAACAAAGTTTCCATTTCTATATAGGCATTTAAGATGAATGCTATTTTTTTTTCATGTCTCTTTGCTTCTGTTTGGATTCCTGAAGGCGCAACTCTGACGGGACTTTCGGTTTTCAAGGGAACCCGCATAGACACATTTGAACTGAGTTATATAACAACTGTAAGTTCTGGAAGAATTTCAGGAAATATGATAATAGCGAAGTGCGAGGGAGAATTTTTCGAAAAAACCGGCGTTCTCTACGGAATGAGCGGCAGTCCGGTTTATTACGAAGGCGTTCTGATAGGAGCTCTTTCCGCGGCGTGGTCCGACAGCAGAGAACCGATAGCAGGAATCACTCCCATTGAAGAAATGATGGAAGATGTTAAATACGGCCTTTCGGGATTCATCGAGAGCGGCAGATTGAGGAAATACGAGGTCTGTATATCCGTTTCAGGCCTGTCTTTTGCTGCTGCGGAACTGTTGGGCGATCATCTTCCTGATAATTTCACTCTCAGCGAAGGTTCAGGGGAAAAAGATATTGAAACTCAAATATCGCCGGGAAGCGTCCTGAGTGTTGTTCTCGCGGGAGGTGATGCGACTGTTGCAGCGACAGGCACCGTCACTCTCGTAAAAGGAGACACTGTAATCGGCTTCGGGCACCCTTTTCTCGGAGAAGGAGCTTGCGAGTATCCGATGGCCGGAGGTTTCGTCAATACAGTCATGCCTCTTTCCACTCTCGGATTCAAGATGGCCTCTCCTACTAACCTTGCCGGAACTATCACAAGTGATGTCTCGACAGCAGTTTCGGGAATTATCGGGCCGGTGCCGGAGGTAATACCCGTGAAAGTTATTGTATGTTCGGAAGATATCGAAAAAAAGTTTGAATTCTGGGTTTGCCGCAGTTCGCTTTTCACTCCTGTTCTCGTGCCTGTGCTCTCTTTGAGCGCGCTTCAGACGAGCTCCCTTTACAGTTATGGAGGTTTTTTCAGCGTCAGAACCGAGTTGCATCTTCCGGCGGGAAGAAAACTTTCTTTATCCAACTCATTCAACGGAATAAATTCCTTGAGCGACAGCTGGACATACGGAATATTGTCGGTTCTGAATATCATCGCGACAAATTCTTTCCGCAGGGTTTATCCTGATTCCGTATCTGTTATTATCGCCAGCTCAAGAGAGCCGAATAAAGCGAGTATAAAGAATATGATGTTGAGCGCGTCGAAAATAAGCCCCGGCGAAACATTGTCGGTGACGCTTTCATTCGAACTCGGCGATTCACGCGTCCGGGTCGTAAATACCGATATAGCTTTCGAAGGGATCAATTTTCCCGACACTCTCGGCATTATCGCCTGCGACGCTTTGAACCTTTCGCTTTTTTTTTCTATGGAAAATCCTCTTTGGTCTGATTACCGCGGTTTTGACGAATTGTTAGATGCGCTCGAAAAACAGCCTTCTAACAATAAAGTTTACATCGTTTTATACGAAAAAGAAGCTGAACTCGCTCTGGGAGCGGATGTTCTTTCAAGGACTCCTGTTTCGGTCATGAGCATACTTAAATACGGAAACATAAATGCGGTGCCGAATTTCACCGCTTTGAAAGTTTTGGCAATTCGCGAAATAGAGATGAATTCGGTCGTCAGCGGAGCAATCGTCAACAGGATTATAGTGGAGGAAAGATGAAGCCGTTTTATGTATCCGCTTTGTTGTTTTTGTTTTCTCAGAGCGTTTTCGCCGGAAAGTCACAGAACCGGATTATAAATACGTTTGAAGAATTCTCTTTGGGGAAGATGGAGAATGTCCTGCTCTCTATCGGCGGATCGATAAGCGTATCGAATGAGATAGAAAAAGCTTTCCAGCTGGATGTCTTATACGGCTGGAGAATTGTCCAATGCCGCAACAGATATTACATATCTTCCGCTTCTCCAGCTTGTGTGTTTTCATATCCCGCAGAAGGAGGAAAAATTGACACTCTGATCCGTTATGACGGAGGAGGAATATTCGGTCTTTGCTCTGACGGCGAAAATGTTTTTGCGGCTGTCTCGCCTGCGGGAGAAGTGTTGAGAATCAGAGGGTCTTCAGTCGAAAAAATTTTTGAAAGAGAATCTCTTTCGGTATGGGATATGGCTTGCCTGCCCGGCCGCAAGCTGGCGCTTGCGACCTCGAACAGGGGAAGAGTCTACCTTATATCCTACGCCGGAGAACTTCTCGACAGCATAGAAACCGGAGACAGGTCTGCTGTGAGTCTTGCGGTCAGAAGAGATACTCTCTACATAGGAACTTCCGGTAGAGGTTTTCTTCTGTCTTATTCCCTGACGACGGGTTCTGCTTACGTCGAGGCGGATCCGAACGGCAACGAAATAAACTCCATATGCGCAACCGACGATTGCCTTCTTTTTTCGACAGTGTCGGGGAACATTGACATATCAGGTCTTTCTTCACTTAGGCTTACAGTTGACCCGTATTTTTATATTCCGCCTTCTTCTTCTGAAATCACTTCAAACGTATATAGATTTCAAAGCGGAAGGTATGAACTGCTGTTTAGCTCTCCTTCTCCCCCTGTGACGGCGGTCTTTCCTATCCAAAAAAACATTTACTGCGCTGTGGGAGCGCCGGACGGATCAGTATTTCTCTACGATGCAAATAAACGAGAGATAAGCATGTTTCGGGCACCGGAAGAACGTATTTTGACCTCATGGGCCAAAGACAACTCCGGAAAGTTCGCTCTTCTCGGGACAAATCCCCTCACAATCTATATCATGACAGGAAAAAGCTCGAATCAAGGAATCTACACGACAGGGGTTATAGACGGAGGAGAACGGCCGGTCTGGGGAAATTTCTTTTGGACGGGAGACGGGAGCGTCAGAATACAAGCCAGGACAGGAAACACTTCTTCTCCCGACGAATTCTGGTCTGACTGGACAAGAGAGACAGCGGATTTTGACATTTTTAAGAATGAACTTCCGCAGGGAAACAAAATTCAGTTCAGGCTTGCCTTCACAGGTCGCATAGATAAATTGGAGTTTTTGTTTTCCGCACAAAACAGAAAACCTGTTGTCCAGGTGCCGGTTGTATATGCCCCGGGATCCGCTTCCTACGGAATTTCACAGACAGTTCCGGATATAAAGCCCCTTTCGGCGGGAGACCCGGAAAAGCGGCTTCTCTCTCTCGGGGGATGGCAGATCCCACAGAATGCGGTTTCATTTCAAACCTCATATCAGGGACTTTCCTTTGAGGCTAATGATCCCGACGGAGACAGTATGACATACGATATCTATATCAGACCATCAAATAAATCCGAATGGCTGAAAATAGGATGGCTCCTGAGGGAAAGGCATTTTGCATTCAACCGGCAGTTTTTTAGAGACGGCGAGTATTTTTTGAAAATAATCGCCTCTGACAGCATATCAAATCCCGCAAATTCATTTCTGACCGATTCGGCTTTTTCAGAAGTTTTTGTCATAGACAACACCCCGCCAGAAGTTTATGATTTTTCATTTTCCGGTTCTTCAGCTGTTTTCGCAGTTCGGGATTCGAAATCGAGAATTATTTCGGTTTCTTTCAGCTTCGACGGCATCAACTGGCAAGATGCTTCGCCCAAAGACGGCGTTTTCGATTCAAAATCCGAACATTTTCAAATCGAAATTGCCGGCATGCGAAGCGAAGTTATGATGATAAAGGCTAAAGATGCCCATTTCAACACCGCAATGTCGTATTTCGGTCTGTGAAAGTTTTAATCTGCCCCGGAAGTTTTAAGGGATCCATCAACTCCGTAAGAGCGTGCAGGATTATTTCATCGGAATTCAGCCTCTTTTTTGAAACTATCAGCATGCCGCTCGCCGACGGAGGAGACGGGACCCTCGAGTCGGTAAAGTATTTTGCCGGAGGAAAAAAGAAAAAAGTCTCTTCGAGAGACCCCTTCGGTAAACCTATAAAAACAGAGTATCTTTCACTTGAGACAAATACCGCGCTCGTGGAACTCGCTCTCTCATCGGGCTTGAAGCTCACCGATCCTTCCATGAAACCGGCTCTCTATGGCAGCACTTTCGGAACAGGTGAAGTCATTGAGAAGGCAATCAAGGCAGGAGCCCAAAAAATACTTCTTTGCGCTGGAGGATCGGCTACGGCAGACGTGGGAACAGGTATTTTGGCCGCTCTTGGAGTGAAGTATTTTGACGCCAAAGGCAAGAAAATCAAACCCTGCGGCGCTAATCTGAAAAAAATCTCTGATATAGATTTGTCAGGATTTAATCCGAAAGCGGCTCTGACGAAATTTGAAATTCTATGTGACGTTCAAAACTCTCTTTTCGGTAAAAACGGCGGAATCAGGTTGTATTCCCAGCAGAAAGGTGCAAACCGTCGAGATATAGAGGATTTGGAAAAAGGAGCGTTACATCTCAGAGAAGTGGTCATTAAAAAAACAGGAAAGGACATAGGAAGAGTGCCTTTTGGCGGCGCAGCCGGCGGTGTTCCGGCTATGATGAGCGTTTTTTTTGACTGTAGTCCAAAAAAAGGAGCTGAATTTGTTTGTTCACTGGCTTCTTTCGAAGAAAAACTGAGAGAGAGTTTTCTCGCGGTAACCGGAGAAGGGAAAGTTGACGCGACATCTGTAAAAGGAAAAATTACAGGATTTATCTCAAAAAGAGCGTTTGAAGCGGGAATTCCTGCGCTTGTCTTGACCGGATCTGCGGATTCATCAGTCAAAGGGGGAAGCGTAATTTGCGTCTTCCGGCAAAGGCATTGGGGTGATAAAAATTTTAACGCGGAAAAAGATTTAGCAAAAACTTCGAGAGAACTTGCTAAACTGATCGCGGCTATACTGAAGAAAGGAAGCGGAATTGCTTGAAAATCTGACTAAAAACTTTTCGGATTTGTTTTTAAAACTCAGAAGAAAGTCATACCTCACTGAAAAAGACGTCGATAGTATTCTCAGGGATGTAAGAAATGTCCTTCTCGAAGCTGACGTCAACTACAAAGTAGCAAAGAATTTTTGCGAGGAGATAAGAGTTAAAGCAGTCGGTGAAAAAGTCTTGAAAAGCCTTTCTCCTGGCGATGTCGTAGCTAAGATTATTGTGGATGAGATGACCTCTCTTCTCGGAAGTCTAAAACAGGAACTCAAGCTCGCCGGAACCCCTCCTGTCATAATGCTCGTCGGATTGCAGGGGAGCGGCAAGACAACCACCTGCGCCAAACTTGGCGTCTTTTTGAAAAATAAGGGAATGAATCCGCTGTTGTCCGCCTGCGATGTAAAAAGACCGGCGGCTTCAGAACAGTTAGAGGTTCTCTGTTCCAAGTATGGACTTCACTTTTCACCCGTCAACATTTCAAGCGCGTTAAAAAGCGTGGAAGACTCGCTCTTGAGTGCACGGAAAAATATGAATGGAGCTGTTCTTCTCGACACCGCGGGAAGACTGCACGTTGATGAAGAAATGATAGGCGAACTGGTGGAAATTAAAGAGAAATTCAAGCCGCAGGAAGTTCTTCTCGTTGTGGACGCGATGACAGGACAGGAGGCACTCCAAATAGCAGAATCTTTCAACCAAAGAGTCGGGATAAGCGGTATTGTGCTGACGAAAATGGATGGAGACGCGAGAGGCGGCGCCGCTTTGAGCATGAAAGCGGTCACCGGCGCACCTGTTAAATTTTTAGGAACAGGCGAGCGAGCTGAAGATCTTTCGGAATTCTATCCCCATAGAATGGCTCAGCGGATCACCGGCATGGGCGATATAGCCACTTTGGTTGAAAAAGCCCAAGAGGCGGCAGACAGGACTGAATCCGAAAAAATGGCGAAGAAAATGATGGATTTTTCTTTTGGGCTGGACGATTTCCTTTCTCAGCTGAAAACTCTAAAAAAAATGGGACCCATGGAAAGCATTCTCTCGATGCTTCCCCTAAACATCGGAGCGGGAGCTAAAATTGATGAAAAAGAGATAAAAAGAATGGAAGCCATTATATCTTCCATGACGATGTCGGAAAGGCAAAAGCCTCAAATCATTGACGCGAGCAGAAAAAAAAGAATAGCGGCGGGAAGCGGGACGCAAATTACTGATGTCAGTAATTTGATCAAACAGTTCGAGGCGTCAAAAAAGATGCTGAAAGGGATGATGGGGAAAAGTTCTTTGGCGCGTAAAGCTTTGACAAAAGGCTTGACAAAGAAAAGAAAGAAAAGATAATATTTGGTTTCGTTCATCAACAATAATATGCCAAGAGGAGGTATCGAACTTTTGTCAGTCAGAATTCATCTTGCCAGATTCGGAAAAAGAAATTCACCTTTTTACCACATCGTAGTCGCAGACAGACGACACAGAAGAGACGGAAAATGCATAGAAAAACTCGGTTATTATAATCCGAGAAAACCAGCGGAGTTCAGTCTTGATTTCGAGAAATTGACAAACTGGATACAAAAAGGAGCCTCTGTCACCGAAACGGTTTCGTCCCTGCTACGCAGACACAAAAAAGAACAAACTCAGTAAGGAGCGAAAGATGAACAATTCAAACCAAACGGTTCAGGAACTTGTGGAGTTCGTTGCCAGAAAGCTCGTCGATACTCCGGACGATGTTAGAGTAACTTCTACAGACCATCAGAAAACTGTTTATCTCGAACTCAAGGTAGGTTCAGGCGATCTCGGAAAAATAATCGGAAAAGAAGGCAGGACAGCTAAAGCCCTGAGGCATATTGTTTCCGCTGCCGCTATGAAAACCGGCAAAAGGGCGATTCTCGAGATCTTGGACTGAAGCCCGGCTGACCGCCAATCGCGCGGCGGTTTTTCAATAATGCGGATAGACGTTGTGACTATTTTCCCCGAAGCCGTTGTTCCATACGCGGCTTTTGGCGTTTTGTCAAAAGCGGTTGAAAAAAAAATTGCCGATATTGAATTTGTCGACCTCAGAGAGTTTGCGGACAATCCGCACAGAAAGGTTGACGATTATCCCTTTGGAGGCGGACCGGGAATGGTTTTTACCGCTCCTCCTTTATCCGCGGCAGTCGAAAAACTGAAAAAAATGAATTCATGGACTATTTTGACATCTCCCCAGGGATGCGTTTTTAACAGGAAAAAAGCGAGAGAATTGTCAAAAAGAGAGCATTTAATAATTGTGTGCGGCAGATACAGAGGAGTGGATCAGAGGTTTATTGACAACTTCGTCGATGAGGAAATTTCAATAGGTGATTTTATACTCTCGGGCGGAGAACTTCCAGCGCTGGTGATGCTGGAATCAATCGTAAGATTACTGCCGGGAGTTCTCAACAACGAAGAAAATCTCGCGCTTGATTCTTTTGAAAACGGCTTATGCGAGGAGGAACTTTACACTAGACCGTCGGTTTTCAGGGGCATGAAGGTCCCTGAAGTCCTACTTTCGGGGGATCACTCGAAAATAGAGATATGGAGAGAATCGAGAAGAATCCAAAGGACAAAAGAAAGGGAAGAAAGGAAAAAAAGGTGAAAAAATGGAAGAGTTAAAAGCCATAGAAGCTTCGCAGATGTCTCAGAATGCTCCTGAAATATCTGTCGGCGATACTGTCGCCGTGAGAATAAAAATAAAGGAAGGCGATAAAACGCTGATAAGATTATTCAAAGGCGATGTGATAGCGATGAAGAACGGAAAGGGCTCGCGAGGCACTTTTACGGTCAGGAAGATATCCGACGGCGTGGGAGTGGAAAGAATTTTCCCAATTCACTCTCCCGTAATCTCGAGCGTAAAAGTGCTCAAAAAAGGGAAAGTTCGCAGATCCAAACTCTACTACATGAGACAGAGAACCGGCAAGGCAGCGAAGATTAAAGAAAGGCGGTGAATTTGCCGGATCTCTTCTTCGAAAGGAAAGCGAGGAGAGAAGGAGCGAGAGTTATCTGCGGTGTTGACGAAGCCGGCAGGGGTCCTCTCGCCGGGCCGGTTGTCGCCGCGGCATGCGTTTTACCGGCGGAAAAGAGAATTAAAGGCGTCGAAGATTCAAAAAAGCTTACCAAAAAAAAACGCGAAGATCTTTATCACGAGATATCCTTTTCCGCTTATGAAATCGGAATAGGCTACGCACTACCCGAAAGAATAGATTTGGTCAACATTCTCAACGCGTCTCTTGAAGCAATGAGAAATGCCGTCGCCTCGCTTTCTGTTTTCCCTGATTACTTGCTTGTGGACGGCATCTATGAAATCCCGATTCCCGGAATTACTCAGCTGACGATAGTCAGAGGAGATTCGAAAAGCTATACCATTGCGGCGGCTTCCATAGTTGCAAAAGTCATAAGAGACAGAATGATGGAGTTATATGATTTGCTCTATCCGGGTTATGGATTTTGTCTAAACGCCGGTTATTTGACAAAAAAACACCTTGAAGCAGTTATCAGATTCGGCCCTTCACCTATTCACAGAAAGTCTTTTAAACCGTTGAAAAAGGAAAAGAATGCCTCAAAAAACAGAAAAGGCGAAAACGGGAGCATTTGGCGAAAACATCGCCGTTGAATATCTCAAGAAAAAAGGATACAATGTTAAATGCAGAAATGTAAGGGTGGGAAAGGCTGAGATAGACATTGTCGCCTCTTTCAAAGGGTTGGCTGTGTTTGTAGAAGTCAAAACTAGGAGCGATGAAAGCTGGGACAGCGATCTTGAATCCTGGAGTGTCGGTCAGAGAAAGATTTTTCTCAAAGCCATCAAGAGTTACCTCGCCAAAAATAAGATGTGGGGAAATACGGACGTGAGGCTCGATCTGATTTGCGTTAATTCCGAAACAGGTGAACTAACTCATCTGGAAAACGCTTTGACGGATACCCCATGGAGATGATTTTTCTCGTTTTTTTCTCTATTATCGGTTCTGTAGTTCCCTCGGATCTTTTGCAAGCCCAGAAAGAGCTTTATGAAGCGTTTAGGACATCGTCTATTGACAGCGTTCTGAATATTTCCGATGACAATACACAGAGAATTCTTAACGAGGCTCCGGAGGAAAACCCTTTTAAGGTTTTTGCTCTCCGGTCCGACTATAAGAAAGCGGACAGCCTTGCGTCAAACAATTTTTTCATTCATTTTTACTTCTATGTCCTGGCGGAGGATGATTCCGTCAAAAAAGAAGAAATGCAGTGGATGCTTGATATAATGGCATCCAAAGGATTGTCCGGTTCAAAGCACGCAAGCGCGTATTTTTATTCTAAATCGTTGCAGACTGCGGATGTTGGTGAAAAGCTGGTTTTTTTGAACCTGTCAAGAGAGATGAAAAACGATCCCGCAGTATCAAGAGAAATTATTTCCAGTTACTGGAGTAAAAGATTTTTTTCGAAAACATTTTCGGAAATAATCCGGTATATTTCCCTTCTCAAAAAGCCCTTCAACGCCCTTGAATTTGTTCAGACACCGCTGTATGTAGCGGCAATATTTTTTCTGGTCTTCGGTTTTTATGTTTTAATATGCGCTTTTTTTAAGAATGCTATCTATATATGGCACAGCGTCTATCATCTATCAAAGAAATTTTTATATCTTGATTTGTCATCCAAGTTTTCCTCTTCACTGATTCTATCTTCTTTTTTCATTCTCGCGGGAAAACCTTTTTTTCTCGGAGCACTAATCTACGGACTGTCTTTGCCTTTACTCGGGAAAAAAGAGAAATTTTCATTGACGGTCGCAGGTATCGGGGCTCTGCTACTTTCTATGATTGCCGTTGAGACCAGTGCCGCGTTGAGAGCATACACAACCTTGTCGCCCCAGAGGAGCGTCTATGAGAATATCCTCTATCTTGAAGGAGGAGGAAACCCTGCCCCTGATGATGGAGCTTCTGACGCCGAGGTTTTCACTTCAGCTCTGCTCTGCAGAAGAGACAAGGATTTCAAATCCGCTCTATCTCTTTATTCACGAATTGAATCTTCTCTTCCTAAACACGTGGTTTTCAATAACAGGGGATGTCTTTTTTTCGATGTCGGAATGAAGGATTCGGCATTCTATTATTTTCAGAATGCGTGGAGAAACGACAGCATGTCTCCTGAAATTAACTATAATCTCTATGTTTATCACCTGAAAACATTTCAGAAAGAAAAATCCGCGTATTTCAAAACAAAACTGGAAAATGTTTCTCCCGGATTTCTCGAGGAAAAAAGCTTCGGAATGCTTTCGCTTCTGCCGACCTCTGAATTTCTTACTCTCGATATCGTGCCTCATGACTTGCTCAAACCGGCGGGAATCCTTTCGCACGGTTCGATATACGATGAGAGGTTTTCATTTTTTTTCGGATATAGTCTGAAAAAAACTCTATTTATCATGGTGTTTTTTGCCGGGCTCGGTTTTCTTCTCAATTTTGCCGCTTTCAGAAAGATATCAGTCGAGATTTGCTCTATATGCGGCGCGCCTGTATGCAACCTTTGCAAGAGAAGTCAAAAAGGGACGCTCCTTTGCTCTGTGTGTCTTTCGCGTGTTGAAAAATTGGGCAAACTCGCCGATGAGAAAAGTATTATCAGCGAGATATCGGAGTCCTTAAGCAAAAGGAGAAAAAGATTTTATTTCGCGTATTCGATGCTTTTGCCAGGCTTTGTCCACAACATCAGAGGCAAAGGGTTCAGATTTGATTTTGCCGCGGTCACCTCTGTTATAATAACTCTTTTCGTGTTTTACAGTGTGCGGGCGGGCGAAAAAAGCGCAGTTTCTTTCGCGCCTTCTTTTATTGTTTTCGCGGCAGTTTATATGCTTTTCGGGTTGTTTTCTTATTTCGCATCGAGATATGAGGACCGGTTTTTATGAGTATGATTTATGACATGATGAGCAAACTGAGCAAAGAGGGTAAAAGCGGTATTTTTTCTATTATAACCTCTTCAGGAAACAGTATTTTTTTGACAATTTCAACAGGGAAACTAAACGCCGCTATATGGCAGACAAAAGACGGAAAAGCCATTCCTCTCTGGTTCTACATTCAAACTGACAGCGAAATAATCGGAGACGAAGAATTTGCAGGATTGGAAAAAACCGCCCAGGAGAAGGGATTGAGCCCGGGAGAACTGTTGTCTTCTACAGGAAATCTCTCACCTGAGAAGCGGATAAGATTTATTAAAAGTAAAATTCGCGATATTGCCTTCAACGTTTTTTCTCTCAAGAACGATGAAATCCAGGGAACAACTTTCGCAGAAAACGAACTGCTCTATCCTAAGTCAGAACTTGAGATAGAAGAAGACATTGAGTCTCTCTGGAACGATTATCATAAAGCCGTGGAAAATATGGAACTGATAGTCGAATCAATTGGAGACGAAGAAACGCTTGTGTCAGTGAACAATATATCCATGGACACTCTCAACAGGGAAGAAAAATTTTTGTATAACTTTATAGGAAACAAGAAATATTTAAGTGAAATTCTGTGTCTTCCCATCCCTTCAAGAGTTAAAATTTATAAAATACTCGCGTCTCTCAATCGAAAAAAAGCCGTTGCTCTCATCAAAAAAAGATCCCAAACACTGAGCCCTGAAAAAAAGATTGAATTCAATATTATTTCCGCCTTCTTTTTTCTTGTAGTCATTTTCATTATCGGGGCGTCGCTGACCACAGCGGCTTTCTTTTTGTCAAAAGACCAACAAAAAGATTCCAATACACGCCTTGAACATTTTCAAAAGAGAGCTATCGAAAGAGAAACACTCAGCGCCGTCGTCACTGAAGGCATATATCCCTATCAAGACAGGCTGGAAACAGAAAATTTAACAATCACTTTCAGGAGAATCGGCGGAAAAATATTCTACGATACCGAGAAGCGGTAAATTTCTGTGAAAGGCTTTAAAAGACTTCTTTTAATATCATATTTCTTCCCTCCGCTCGGTCTTTCCGGTGTCCAGAGAGCGGCGAAGTTCTGTAAATATCTTTCATACGGCACATGGGAAGCCGAAGTTCTTACGTCGAAGCCGAAGTGGTATTTCGCTTTCGATAACGAGCTGGCAAAAGAGATAAAAGAAATTGTCAAAATTCACAGAGTCCCTTCATTTGACCATTTTCATTGCCGTCCATTCAGAAAATATTTTATTTCTGAAAAACGGGATAAACTCGCTCAATTCGGCAAACCCCGTTCTTTCGCGCTTCCCGATGCTCAAATAGGATGGGTGCCCTTTTGCTCGAGTTTCGGAATCAAACTATGCAGGCAAAAGAGATTCGACGCCGTAATGTGCTCCGTCCCCCCTTTTTCTTCAGCAATAGCAGGATTAATTGTTTCTAAAAGGCAGGGAATACCGCTCGCAGTGGATTTCAGAGACCCCTGGATAGACGAGAAACTCTTTCCAAGCGCTACAAAGTTCCACAGAAAAATAAACCTTTCGCTTGAAAAAATAATTGTAAACAACTCTTCAGTCGTTATAGTCATAAACGAAAAGATAAAAAAGAGCATGTCGGAAAGATACCCCGGGAAAGATATCGTTGTCATAAGCCAAGGTTTCGACCCTGAAGATTTTCCCAAAAAAAGCAAAAAAAAACGAGAAGGTTTCACCCTCTGCCACATGGGATCGCTATGGAGGGGAAGAAAACCTGACCCTCTCATAAAAGCTATGGCAGAGCTTAAAGATCTTGATATAAGGGCTGTTTTTATAGGCAAAGGTTCGCAAAAAGCCGTTCAGGCGGCAAAAGACGCCGGTTTGTCAAACAGAGTGAGCGCATTAGGCTATCTGAACCACAAGGCGGCTCTTGAAAAAGCTTGCGAGGCAAATGTTCTCTGGCTTTACATTTCACCATCTGAAGGCGATGCCGTAACAACCGGCAAACTGTTTGATTATTTAGGGACAGGATTGCCCATAATCGCCTCGATACAGAAAGATACCGATGCGGCTGATGTCCTTAGAAAAACCGGAGCGGGTATCGTTGTCGCGCCCGAAGACCATGAAGAACTCGCCTTGAAAATAAGGGAACTTTTCGTCAAAGGCACTGAACCTGAAAAAGATGCATCCCGGCTTTGGGTTTATGAGAGAAAAAAACTCACTCTCGATCTATGCGCCGAGTTAGACCGGATTACAGGATAATCATCTTGAATCGTTAGGCTTTTTTGTGACGGAGAAAACAGGTCCTTCAATATTATTCCCCATCAATGTGGATATCTCGCCGCCGTAGTCGTCTGTCGAAATCAGCTGTCTTGATTTATTTAGGGCTCCAAAAAACTGTATGTAGAGAGGAGGATACACCAATGCTATGTCATGAGGTTCTGTCCTTCTGTAGAGAATATTAGCCAGAATTTCTCTTGGGTCGTCAAGCTGAGGAAAAGACGCGCTCCTGTAGGATAAAATTTTGAATTCTTCGCTGTATTTTATCAGGGAGAGAGCCGTAGAAAGATCGCACAGGACTCTTTTAACTGTCCACGAAAGTCTCGAGAGAATCATTGAGCGTTTAACGGTTTCACCCGCCGCGACGAGGATTCCTCCGGGGTATGTCTTGGCGAGAAATCCCTCTCCGGGCAGAGCTGAAGCTATGCCGATCCCCGGGACGGGAGTTTCATCGGCGGGAATAAGAGAATCGAGGATTTTTGATATTTTAACAGCTCCGCCTTCTGAATTATCCGCTGTCACGGCAAAAGTCAAAGGACCGAAAGATCGAACTTCAAGGCCGGCGGATTCTATTTGTCCGATTATTTCCGAGACGCTCGAAAACAATCCTTCCGTGTCCTCATCAGAGTTTGTCTCAATGTCTCCGAATACAAGAGTCATTATTGAAGAAGAAGCATCCAATTTTTCTTTAATTTCTTTGTAAAGAGGGAGGTTTTTGGACCTTTCGAGAACGGTCTTTCCATGAAGTCCAAACCTGTAGTAATTTTCGTTTTCAATGAGAACGAGAGCTGCGTGATTTGCAGTATCCCATGGGCTCCATGACTCGTTTAGTTCTTCGTCGGGCCAAATTTTTGTTGCCTCCACAAAGGATTTGGCAGTCATTATGGGTTCAAACACGCCTACTATTATCGCGCGGACCGCATCAAGGGCGCCTTTCGCATCGGCCATATATTTGCCTCCCGCGAGATTGAGATTTCTCAGAATTATGTTTTCCTGTTCGATTTTCTGGTCTTTTTTGGCGATTTTAGTAATAAACCGGTATTGTTGAGTGAGTTCATCGGAAATCAGACCCAAGAGATCTTGGGGCGGAAAAGCTATTAACTCGAAAAGGTTTTCAAAAGAGTTCATTACATCTGAAAAACCGAGTGATTGTTTTTCTGACATCACATGGAATCTTCTGCTGATTTGGGCTGAATTCTTTTTGGAGTATTTTTCGAGTTTTTTGATTTCTTCTATTGATATCTCCGAACCGAGCCTGCTTATTCTCTCTTCGAGAAATGACAGATCGTCAGCTGTAAATTTCGGTTTCTCGTCTATAAATTTTGTTATCTCTTTTGAAATGGCAAATTTTGACACAGATTTGTAAATTGAAGAGAAAATTGTCGGCGGAAGGCCCAGCTCGCTTATTATATTTGAAACCAATTCGAGTGAAAGATCATCCCACACCGGACCTATTACGGGCAGTATGGTCAGGTCCAGCCAGACATTGAAAATTAGATTTCTGCTCTTCATAAGTTTTCTTACGCTTCTTACAGATTCTCTAAGTCTGGATGCCATTGAATTTCCTTTTCTGACGGCTTCTTTTGGCGGAAGGGAAAGAATGATGGGAGATGTGGCTATTTCAGCGAGTTTGTAAAAAGAAGCGTCGATTACAGGCGCGAGGTCGGGATCAGATTCAGTTATCCTCGAATAGAGATGATACATGGATTTTTCGAGATCTATGTTCTTTTCCTGGGTTTTTTTTGTCAAGGTTTTTAACAACAGATCAGATAGTTCCGTTTTGAGGTTGCCTTCAAAAGTCACTCTTATAATGCCGGTCTTCCTGTGTTTTTCGACGAAAGAGACTGCCTGCGGAGCGTGAAAGGCGCCGGATACGGATCTGGTCAGCCTGAGAGTGTGTGACGCGAAAGGTCCATAACCCTCTTTTTTGAGTTTTTCCGCATACAGGGAATGGTGCTCAGCAGAACAGAGAAAATCCGAAAGCTGTATATAATTTCCCATTTTATTTGACTATGACGAGCCTTCCCCTCGAAAGAGTTGTCCCAGATTTGGCTATCACAATATAAAGCCCCGAAGCAATTTTTTCAAGAGATTGAGGCTGAATGACAAGAGTCCCCGCTAAAGAGGATGTAGATGAAAAAACCAACGTTCCGTCGAGAGAAAAAATGTAAAAATCGGTTGCTCCCTGAGCCGAGAAAGTAAGAGGAGAATCCGACCGCCATGGGTTGGGATATATAAAAAGTTCCCCTTCGGGAATTTCGTTTTGAGTTTCGACTTGAAAAACGCACAAACCGTTGCTCGTAGGAACGAGGAGGATGCCGGTGTCAGGACTGTAAAAAAGGCCTCCCCTGTTCGACCCGACAGGTATTCCGGGAAGGACGGAAGGAGACTCGAACTTCTCCCATGTTTCGTCTTCTTTTCTGTGTGAAAGACCGGCATTTTCAGAAAGAACCCAGAGTCCGTTACCTTTTATGTAGAGAAGTGAAACAACTGAATTACCAGAGAGTCCACCCTGTGTGCTTGAATAAGTTATCGTGTCCATGACTCTGTAAGAGGCAAGGTCAAAAGTGTTTATACCGCCGTTAGATCCTATAAATATCATTCCGTCCTTAAAATTATCAATAGAATTTATATCGTTGCCTGAAAGAGTTACAATTTCAGAGGAAAGGGACGAGTCGGAGGGGTCGAACACGCTCGCGAAGCCGTTGGCGTTAAGATGCGCGGTTCCGAAGGCTATTCTGCCGTCTTTCAGCATGCAGATGGAATAAGTATAGATAAAAAGGTTGCTGAAATAAGACAATACGGTACTGTCCGGTTTCACCCTGAAAAGATAAGGAGCCATATTGTCGAAAGAGGCGCACCATACGTCTCCGTCGGGAGTCACTGTCATGGCGCTTATTGGCTGCTGAACGGCGGTGTATGGAAGAGGCAGTTTTTGAAAAGTAGATGTGTCCGAACTCGTCTTTCCGGGATATAGAAAAATCAAAGCTCCGGGCCTGCCCCATACTCCTATGACAAAAGAGGAGTCATCCCGGGGCTGTATGAATCTGCCGGCTCCCCAGTCGCCTGCGGTATCCCAGTTCAGAGACCTTATTATTTCCCAGTTTCCGTCGGGATATCTTATGGAAACCGCGTCGTCGTCTTCAATGCCGAAATGAACGGCGGCAATCGTGCCGTTAGGGAGCATAGCCGCGGCGGACACGAGGGGCTTGAAAAGCCCGGGAGGAATCGAATGTGTCCATTGATTGGATTCGAAAGTGTAATTCGACAGAGTCGCTGTTCCCGCTGTGATTTTGCCTTCATGATTCAATGTCACACTGACGGGTCTTGAAGGTATTCCAGGCCCGTATTGAACCCATGCTCCGTTGATTCGTCTTTTTATGGACCAGTTTTCATAATCGTTCACGAACAAAGTGTCGTTGACTATAGAGAGCCGCATTCTTCGGGAATTAAAGCCTGTTGAAACAAAGCTGTCTCCGGACAAAAATTTAACGAATGTGTTGGTGGCTATCCACAGCGTGTCTTTATGCAAGATGACAGATAGCACGGATTCCTGAGCTGAAAGACCTTTTGAGTAGTATATGTATGACGAAGTGTCAACGAAAGAAGAGGCAGGAATAAAAATTACGGCTTCCAAAGTTCCGGCCACAAGATTGTCGCCGAGGAGAAGAAGAGAATAAACCTTTTTATCGGAAAGAAATCTGTTTGAATGGCCGGAAGAATAAATCAGCGGATTTCCTCCTGTCTCCCAGACCCAGCAACCGTTTTCACCTGCCGCCCAAAGAGTGTCGTTTCTGAATTCGAGTTCCTTAATCTCTCCGTGAGGCAGTCCTTGAAAAAAAGAAGTCAACTGGAGATATTCGGATAGGTCGGGAGAAAACACGGTGATGCCCCTTGAAGAAGAAGCGAATATATTTGAGTTGCCGTCGAAGGCGACGTCGTAAACGCTGTTATCGAGCAAGCCTGTCGAATTGTTTATAAGAACGCTGTTGCCGGAAGTGTCGGTTATGCAAAGTCCGCCTGAACTCATTGTTATCAGTTTTCCTTCATAATTGGCAAGACGGGTTACGTATGAATGAGAAGTGTAAACTGATATGCCGTCTGCCGAAGTTAAAAGTAAAGCCATTATCATTAGTGCAAACATATATCCTCCAAATTTTTCAATATGCTCCCATGCCGCTTATAATCGCGGGGAATGTTTTCAGCATTATTGTAATATCAAGCCACAAAGACCAATTGTCAATATACTCAAGATCCATTTTGACCCATTTGTCGAAATCGAGGATTTTATTCCTTCCTCCTATTTGCCAGAGACAAGTCAATCCCGGTTTCATGGACAATTTCCTTTTCTGCCAGTTTTTATACATACTGACTTCAGCGGGAAGAGGGGGCCTCGGACCGACAAAGCTCATCTCTCCTCTCACTATATTCAACATCTGGGGAAGTTCGTCCAGGCTCCATCTTCTGAGAAATCTTCCTATTCGAGTGAGTCTCGGGTCTTTCGGGTGTTTGAAAGCGTGTCCTTTGATGAGATTGCTCTCGAGGAGATCTGGCAGTAAATCTTCCGAACCTTCCCTCATTGTCCTGAATTTATACATTTTGAACTTCTTGCCGTTAAAGCCGCAGCGGATTTGGCTGAAAATAATTTTTCCGGGAGAAGAGATTTTTACCGCGGCTCCTATCAATATAATCAAGGGGAAAAGCGCTGCCAAACCTAATAAGGCGAGAACTTTATCTATGATGTCTTTGGCTATGATTCCCCATACCCTTCCAGTTGTAGTATAAAAAGTGAAGAACGGAAGTCCTGAAATTTCCTCAACCTTCAGCCATGATATCTTCGGTTTTATTGAGGCGTCAACCAGCAGAGATACCGGGACTCCTATTTCCTCGCAAAACTCGACAAGCGATTCGTAATGCCTGTAATTTGAAGGTCCGAGGCCTACGACTATCCAGTCAATAGAACCGGCGCTAATCTTGTCGTAGATTTCAGTCATTTTATCTTCAGTGATATCTTTTTCTACTCTTATCAGTTCGATGTTTCGCTTTCCGACGGATAAATTTTTACGGATAAGCTTTTCGACGTTTCTTCTGTTTTGATCGTCCGAGACGATTATTATATTGAGCTTTAACATTTTGTTTTTCATTTTCAGAAGAATAAACCTGTTAAGAAGAAGAACGGCGAAATCAATAGAAATGAAAGAGATGAAAACAGCGCGACTCTGTATATATGATTTTGTGAGGAAAAAGAAAAGCCCGAGAATGCTTCCTGCCGTGACGACTGCTTTAATAAGCGAAAAAAGAAGTTCAGTGGTCTTTCGGGTTTCAGGTTTCGGGTATGTCTGATATGCGTTGAGAAAGAAACCCCAAATTACTATTATGAGAGGTATGACCCAGGGAAGCCTGAAAAGCCTCTGCATAACAGTCCTGTATTCAGTATCAATAAAAAAAATCTGAATGAAGAACTGAAGAAAAACAAAAAGCAGGATTGTGGCTAAAAGGTCCCATAGGCAGAAAAACTTATTTATCTTTTCGTTTTTGCTGACGATCATAGCTTTCTGAATAATCTGGCCAGTCTGAGGCGCCAGACCATGAAAATAGCCTCCCAGACTATTTTTTTTGACATCTTGCTTTTTCCCTCAGTCCTGTCGGCGAATATTATCGGTATCTCTTTGATTCTAAATCCTTTGGCGTAAACCTTAAAATCTATCTCAATTTGAAATGAATATCCGTCTGAATGCACTTTATCAAGATCTATAGCTTCGAGAGTCTCTCTTCTGAAGCATTTGAATCCTCCAGTGAGGTCTTTTATGGGACAACCTGTGACCAGAGATGCGTATTTGTTGGCGAAATAACTCAGAAGAAGGCGGCTCATGGGCCAGTTTATCACGCTGACGCCGTTGATGTATCTGGATCCTATTACGAGATCGTATTTTTTTATTTCTTCGAGGAACACGGGAAGCATAGCCGGATCGTGAGAAAAATCAGCGTCCATTTCGAAAACACAGTCGTATTTGTGTTCAATAGCCCACTTGAAACCTTCAACGTATGCCGTTCCGAGGCCGAGTTTTCCCGATCTTCTTTTCAGGTGTATTCTGCCGTCAGCTTTTCTCATCCCGAGAACTTTTTCTCCTGTTCCGTCGGGAGACGAATCGTCGACGACGAGAATTTCTAGTCTTGGGTCCTGAGACAGGATTTTTTTTAAGATTTTTTCTATATTCTCAATTTCGTTATATGTCGGGATAACGACGAGAGGTCTCATATTTTCTTCCTCCAGCAGATGATCACGAGAATTGACCAAAGAATGATAGCCGACAGCGTGACAGCATATCCAATTTTAACAGAAAGAGGGTCGTAAATCATAACGAAATCGTGTTCCCCCGCATCCGGAACCGCGACGCACCTAAGAGTATAATTCGCCCTCAATACGTCTGTTTTGACGCCGTCAATATAAGCTTTCCAGCCCGGAGCCCAATTGTCGTTGACCACTATTAAAGCAGGACCGCCGGTTGAGATTTTGGCTCTGATCCGGTCCGGCGAGTATTCCGTTATCTGTGCACTGCCGCCGGAAGACGGCGATATGTCAGGTTCTTGAGAGAGAATTACTTTTTCAGAAAAGTTGAAATTCTCGTCTTGAACCGCGGAAAGACAAGTTTTGTCGTCGTTAATGACGGTGCATGAAGGGACGACGAAAATTTTCGGCAATGCGAGAGTGTCTACTAAAAGGACCATGTTTCCGGCGTCAATGACGTCTCCCGTCGTCATCCTTATCAATCCGGTTTTGCCGAGTCCGAACATTTGAGCGAGTTGATCGGCTCTATCAGGATCTTCTCCGGCGGACCTTGCTATCTCTGAATATAGGATTTTGCTGACTGGCTGAAATTTAATCCCGAGGAGCCTGCAGAGATTTATGTTCTC
>JAFGIG010000006.1 GCA_016929715.1 Caldifarciminota bacterium | reverse complement strand
TTCGCGGTTAAATCTTCCTTCTTCATCTTCTTCTTTTTATCCCTTATAATCTATTCGTGAAAAATCCCAGAGTTCTTGTCCTTTCGGGTCTTGATCCTTCCGGAAAATCCGGATTCTTAAAAGACATTGCCGTGATAACCGCATTGGGAGGCGAAGTCTTGGGCTCTATTACCTGTTTTACAAGACAAAATGATGAGAAAATAGACTCTTTGGAATTCAGAAAAACTGAAGATGTCATTGAAGATATAATGAAGCTCGAAGAACCATCGTCTGTAAAGATAGGAGTCTGTCTTCCCGAGTTAGTTCCGGTGGTCAGAAAAAGATTTCCATCTTCCATAATCGTCTGGAATACTGTCCTTAGCTCAACGTCCGGAGGCAGGTTTATGGAACCGCACTCAGTGCTTGAAGTATTATCAATTCCTGATTATGTGACTATGAACACGGATGAAGCACAAGTCCTGGGAGAACACGGAAATTCTATTGTGACCGGAGGGCACGAAAAGGGAGATATCATAAAAATCAGATACAGGGATAAAGACTACATAACAAGAAGGATTGCCGGTGATTTCAGGGGCACGGGTTGCGCGTTTTCCTCGGCTCTGGCATTTTTTCTTGCGCAGTCCGGAGATATTGGCGAAGCAATAGCTAAAACCATTGAAATTTTGTCGCAGATTCTTAAAGAATCCGAAAATGCAGTCCAGCCTAATAAATGGATTTCTGTTCACGGTTTAAAACAAATTTAAGCTCAAAAGGAGAAAAAATGTTCGACACAAGAGAGTATTTCAAAAAAGAAAATTCAGACAAAGACAAAATATACAACGAAAAAATCGAAACAATAAAGAGTATTCTTAAGCAAACCCGGAAAAAAGGACAAGAAGAATATTGGGATTATTTTAATGGGATCGGTGAAATAATAATCCGGGCTGCAGATATTGAGAACCGGGTTGACCCCGATTATTTTTCCGATAGTTCTTTCGATGACCTGAAAAAAGACAACGAAGCGGTTTTTTTGCACAGAACTTCACCCAATTACGAAAATACTTTTGCCGACCCTGAACGGGCTGTAGAGAAATTCGGTCAAGAAAAAGGCAAAGTCTTGGCTTATTTCTGCAATGATTTATTCAGAAACCTCAGCTATTGTTTTCAGAACAAAAGATTTGCTGTCGTTGAAAATCTGAAAAGATATACCGCTCTCCATGATGCCGCTGAGAGCGGAGAATTCAGTTTGGAAAAAATAAGAGAAATTCTTTTTTCAGATATTTGCGGAATAATGTCAGAAAAAATGGAAAGATCGCTTGATGAGCAATTTGATCCTTCTTTTAATCTTTATGTAGATATAGTTAATGAAAGCGCTAAAGACAAAACTAAACAAATATTCAGATATGGAAAATATATCTCCGAAAATGAGATACAAATGGCGCGGTATCTTTCAGGCTATCCCGTCGAAAAATTGGAAAAACTCGCATCGCAGATAATGGGGTCTTATCTAAGGAGTTTTGAAAGATCAGGAAAATCATACAGCGGAAAAAAATACGTAATAGTTCTCGGCGCTGTCGGTCTGGAATCGATAATGCGTGAAGTTCTTAAAAAAACCGCAAAAGAAGGATTTAAGCCTCTGTTTTACGGAATGATATCAACTGACATAAACAAACAGATCAACTACGATTACCGTTTTGAGAATTCACTGTATCTCGACGAAAATTTTGTTGACGAAATTGTCTCGTCTTCAGACGGTCTTTTTTCGAAATTCAAAGATATATTTTCTGAGGTCTCGGGGCTCATACACGTTTCAAAATTCGGAGAAACTCCATTTAAACCTGTATTGAAAAAAACAGCTTTTTCACTCGACGAAAAACAACAGGAGCTAGATAAAAAAATGCAGGCAGAGATAATGCAGATAAGAGAAAATTATCTGCCTATGTCTTCAATAAGCTTCACCGCTATATCCTTTCCTTCCCCGGAAATAGGGGATAATTTCGAAGAAGTATTCTCTGACATTATTGAGGTCAATCTCCTGGATACAAATAAATACGAAAAGATACAGAAAAATATAATTGACGCCCTCGACAGCGGTGTTTCGGTTCACGTAAAAGGTTCAAATGACAACCGAACGGACATAACAATAGCCTTAAAACCAATCGAAAATCCTGAAATACAGACGAATTTTGTCAACTGCGGAGCGGACATGAATATCCCTGTAGGAGAAGTATTCACCTCGCCAGTTCTGAAAGGCACAACCGGGCTTCTGCACGTGAAAGAGGCATTCCTCAACAATCTAAAATTTACTGATCTCGAACTTGATTTTGAGGACGGCTACATAGTTTCATATAACTGTTCGAATTTCGAAAGTGAAGAGGAGAATAAAAAATACATAAAAGAAAATCTCCTTTTTCCCCACAATACCCTTCCCATGGGAGAATTCGCCATAGGGACAAATACCCTTGCGTATGTTTCGGCGAAAAAACACGGAATCACTCATCTTTTGCCTGTTCTTATTATTGAAAAAATGGGGCCTCACTTCGCCATAGGCGACACTTGCTTCTTTCTGCAGGAAGACATGAAACACGTGAATGCATGCGACGGAAAAGAAATGATGGCTAAAGAAAACGAAAAATCTGCTCTGCGAAAGCAGGACATGAAAAAAGCTTACTGTTTCAAGCACACGGATATAACTCTGCCTTTTGACGAAATCGCTCATATTAAAGCTGTAAGGGCTGACTCATCGGAAATTTTTGTCATCAAGGACGGCAGATTCGTTTTGGAGGGGACTCAGGAACTCAACACGGTTTTCAACTGACAAAAGAAAGAGAACAAAATACAGCTGGTCCTGTCAGAAAACATTAAAAACGGCCCCTTTAAGACTTTCGATTATTCTCAAGACTTCTGCAAGGGATGTCACCCGGCATGCTTTTGCTCTTATATCTTTTGAGTTTTTCATGCCTTTCAGATACCAGAGAAGATGTTTTCTCATCAGTATCATACCCCTCTCCTCGCCGTAAAAATCTGCGGACATGCGGCAGTGATCTTCCATTACTTTCTGCCTTTCTTCAAGACCTGGAACTATTCCTGAAAAAATCCATGGGTTTCCTCTTGCGGCTCTTCCTATCATCGCGCCGGCGAAAAGGCCTTTTTCGAGTGTTGAACATGCCTTTTCAAAAGAATCAATATCGCCGTTTGCTGTGACAGGCGATTTCAGAAGACTGGAAATGTATTCGACGGTTTTCATATCTGATCTAACGGAATAATTCTGAAGGGC
>JAFGIG010000138.1 GCA_016929715.1 Caldifarciminota bacterium | reverse complement strand
TCATCGCATGGACCTACTCCGTGGAAAATCTCCGGATCGTTTTCAGCTTTTTCGTAACCTCTACCTTTTTGAGTGAGAACATGAACTACTTTCGGCCCTTTAAGCCTTTTGACTCCTCTGAATACATCTATGAGAGATTTCATGTCATGGCCGTTCACGGGGCCTATGTATCTGAATCCAAGTTCTTCAAAAAGTATCGTCGGTATCAAAAAATTCTTTATGCCCTCCTCAACCCTCCTTGCGACATCTCTCGCTCTTTTGCTCAGAAAAGACGGGAGCAAACCCAATAGCTCCCAGGTATCGTCTCTCATCCTGTTGTAAACAGGCGCAGTGACAAGTTTATTCAAATACTCGGAAATCATGCCGACGTTCTCACTAATGGACATGCCGTTGTCGTTGATAATAATTGTCAAATCACCCCTGAAACTGCTGGCGTGATTAAGACCCTCCCACGCGAGCCCTCCGGTGAGCGCGCCGTCTCCTATTACGGCTATCACTTCGTGTTTTTCTGACAAAGCGTCTCTGGCTACAGCCAAACCGACAGCGGATGAAATCGCAGTTGAAGCGTGACCTGCGCCGTATGAATCATACGGGCTTTCACATATTTTTGGAAATCCGCTCAGACCTCCGAATTGTCTTATAGTATGAAACAGGTGCTTTCTCTCAGTAAGAATTTTATAGGCGTAGCACTGATGACCTACATCCCAGACTATTTTGTCTTGCGGGACATCGAACACTTTAAGCAGGGAAAGAGTAAGTTCAATGACACCCAAATTCGAAGCGAGATGTCCGCCGTTTGTCGCGACAACATCTATTATCATTTTTCTCAACTCTTCGGCGAGAAGCGTGAGATCGTCTAGGGACAGGTTTTTAATGTCTTTCGGACAGAAAACGCCGGGTAAAATTTGCTTACTCCCTGGGTTCATGACAAAAACCTCCCGAAAAACCATGCTATGCCGAAACCTATCGCGGAACCTATTAGGACTTCAAGAGGTGTGTGCCCCAGGAGTTCCTTCATCCTTCCGGCTTTCATGTGCCCGATTCTGTTGAGCTCGTCTATTATATGGTTTAGTATCTGCGCCTGCCTTCCCACTGATCGTCTGACACCGGCGGCGTCATATATGACTATCAGGGAAAAGAACAGAGTCGTTCCAAAGAGCAGGCTCGAAAAACCGTTCCAAAAACCGATCAAAAACGACAGTGTTATGACCGAAGAAGAATGTGAAGAAGGCATTCCTCCGGGTTCATTTATTCGCTTTATATTTTTTCCGAGAATGAATTTTTTATATTTTCTGAAATCCTGTATTACTCCGATAATAACTTTTATAGCCTGAACCAAAGAACCTGAAAAAAGTGTTATGAGGACAACGCTTATTCCATTTTGAGGGATTCTCATCAGTTGGATCTTTTCAGGATAAATTCTGTCAATTCGACGAGACTCTCGCATCTGTCATTTATAGACGAAAAAGACAGACAAGCTTTTTCAGCGTATTTTTGAGCTAAAAATTTAGAGGTATCCAGTCCGTAATAATTCGGATAAGTCAGCTTGTTCGCAGAAGAATCTTTTTTTACTTTTTTTCCCATCTTCTCTTCTTCGCCTGTCTCGTCGAGGATGTCATCTACAATTTGAAATTCCATGCCGAGGTAAACCCCTGCTCTTTCCATTTCTTGCGTTATTCCGGGATCTGCTCCCGCGCAGACAGATCCGCAGCCTAAAGAAGCGGAGATCAAAGCCGCCGTTTTATGCCTGTGTATGTATCTGAGTATTTTTGGTTTTGGTATGCTCATCCGGTTCCAGTGCATGTCCGCCACCTGTCCGCCTATCATCCCTTTGGTCCCGACCGCCCTTCCTATTATTTTTATGACTTTTGAACAAATCATAGGTTCGGTGAAATCGGCAATTACCTGCCAGGCAAAAGTGCATAAAGCGTCGCCGGCGAGAATTGCCATGTCCTCGCCGAATTTTTTGTGGGAAGTGGGTTTGCCTCTTCTGAGGTCGTCATCGTCCATGGCGGGAAGATCGTCATGTATAAGACTGTATGTGTGAAGCATTTCTATCGCCCCTGCGACGGGAAGCGCTTTTTCCATTTTTCCCCCGAGAACCCTGCAAGCTTCGAGGACGAGAAAAGACCTCAAATATTTTCCGGCGCCGATGCATGAATATCGGACAGCCTCATGCATCTTTTGCGGGAATTCTTCAGGAGACGGAAGATTATCCTTCAACCAATTTTCGACTAATCTTCTGTTTTCTGAAAGCCGGTCTTCAAGGGAAATCAAATATCAGTTTCCTCGATTTTATCTTCTTCGTTGATGATCTTTATTCTCTTTTCGGCTTCGGAAAGATAAGTCCTGGTTTCCTTTATCAATTTCATCCCTTCTTCATAGAGGTCAATGGATTTCTCGAGAGGAAGGTCCGAATCTTCAAGAGATTCAACAATCTCTCCTATCCTCGCCATCATCTGTTCAAAAGACAATAAAGCGGATTTTCTCATGTTTAAGAGTTATCATCATTGCCCTGCCGTGTCAACGCTTTAAGAAATCCTCCCACGGTTTTCATGCTTCCCGTTGCTATGGAGTTAGATGGATTCTTTATAAAATCAGAAAAAAATTCATCCCCGCCGAGGACGCGAAAAAATTTTTTTGTTTTTCGGGCGCAAAGTGATAGTTGCAGAGTATCGGCTGACCTCTTATGCAAGTTATCGGGAAAAATAAAACTATCTGTAATAGGCTCAAGAATTTCCATCATTCCTTCAAAATCCTTGTCTTTCATCGCCGAGAAATAAACATCGAATTTTATACCTGGGTGATATTCCCGAATGAATAGAACAGTCTGTCCAACTCCCGACGGATTATGACTTCCGTCTATTATCTTCAGGGGATTCTCGGTAATATACTGAAGCCTGCCCGGGTTTTTAACTTTCAATATACCTTTTCTGACAGATTCATTGCTTATTGAAAATTCGTCTTTCAAAAGTTCAAGCGCTCCAAGAGCAGTCAGAATGTTGTCTCTCTGAAATTTTCCCTTTAACGGGCAGTAAATTTCGCCGAATTTTTCACAATGGACAGAGGTTCCAGATAAATCAGATTTTTCAGAGAATACGCCTGTCAGATCTTCGGCGGAGAAAAACTCCGAACATGTAAGGAGTGCCCTCAACTGGAGAATTTCCCTAACCGGACCGCCGAGCGACGAGACAACTCTGGATGATTTATTTATGGCGCCGGCTTTATCGAGAGCTATCTGCAGAAAAGTTTCTCCGAGGACTTCAGTGTGATCTAAAGATATTGAAGCAAAGAGGATTATGTCGCTGTCCACGCAATTAGTTGCGTCGAGTTTTCCGCCCATACCTGCCTCGAGGAGAACGACATCCGAGTCATTTGCTTCGGCTATCCAAAGCGCGCACAGGAACAACGTCTCAAAATAAGTAAATCGGATCTCGCTTTCGCCGAAAAGGGAAGTAAAGGCTTCTGCGAAAAATTCTTCTGTCACATTTCTGCCGTCTATTTTTATTCTTTCAAGTTCATCCTGAAGATGAGGAGAAGTAAAAGACAGGGTTTTCAAACCGCACTCGACAAGCGAAGATTCCAGCATCGCGCAGATAGAACCTTTTCCGTTCGTCCCCACGATTTTAATCTTCTTTCTTTTTTTTAAGGGCAAAGATCTCACTTTTGAAAGGACTCTATCCAGATCCGGTTCAAAAAACCTTTGAACGCCTTTTTCGTAGTTTTCGAGGTTATCGAGAATACTTTTTACTTTAACGTAATCCAAATCAATTATTCAATCTCATGAATAACTATTCCCTTTTGAGTCGCCAACCAGAGTTCGTTTCTTTTGGGAATAAAAATCATGTCGTTTATCAATGCGCCGGAAACATTGTCATCTTTTGTGTCGAAATCCGATAAGACTCCGCCGTGCATGATTTGAAGAAAACCCGCTGTTTTATAGTTTGATTTCGCGTAACTTGCTATAAAAAGAGAATCTCCAATTTTGCAAAGGGAACTTATCCCGTAATACTTCAGTCCGGAAAAGACATCTATTCTGAACAAAAGTTCATCCCCTCCGAAAAGATATAAACCTCCCGGAGAATATCCTTCATGATAATCCTCCAGTCCTATCCATATCCATCCGCTGTCTTCGAGCAGGCATTTGACAGGAAAACAGGATTCCCCTTCGGCAGAGAGAATTTTTTCTACTGAAAGATCTCTCCTCATCACGTGAAGCCCTTCTATGGTTCCTATCAGAAGAGAATCTCCCGCTCTTAGAAGGCAAGACACGGGCAATCCCAAAAGTCTTTTCAACGGCATCCCGTTTTTCAATAGGACAAGCCCCGAGGGAGTCCCCAAAACTATTAAATCTTCAAAAACTTCGACTGATGTGATGAATCTTTCGTAATAATCCGGTGAAACGTAAAAATACAACAACCTCCCGTCATCGCCTAGACATGAAAAACCGTTGAAAGTTCCGACAAGTTGCCAGCCGTTTTTTTGATTCATTGATGAAACGTAAGGGCATGCAACAGCGGAATCGTCCATTTTTTTTAAGAGAAAATCTTTTAATTCGATTTCGTAAACTCCTCCGCCGTATGTTCCTGCAAAAACACGTGAGGAATCACCATGAAGACAGGAAATATTGTATGAGTCGAGAAGCGATACGACAAATAAAACGAGTTCAAACATATCTGTCCTCTCTTTCTATTTTTTTCATTTCAAAGATTATTTTCAAAGCCTCCATAGGAGTCAAATTATCAGGATTGATAAGCCTCAGCTTTTCCGAAAGCCTGTTTTGAAGTTCTTCATCGCCGTTTTCTTCCTTTTCCTCATGAATGTCTTCGTGAATCAAGGTTTCATTCTTTTCCAGTATTCGGAGAATTTCTTTAGCTTTTTTCACGATTTCACGGGGCAGTCCCGCGAGTTTTGCGACTTGGATCCCGTAACTGTGGCTGCTTGAGCCTTTTTCAACCTTTCTCAAAAACAGTATTTTATCTCCTTCTTTTTTAACAGCAATGTTGAGATTTTCGACAAATTCATACTTTTCAGCAAGTCCAGTCAGTTCATGATAATGTGTCGCGAAAAAAGTTCTGCATCTGATTTTTGAGACAAGATATTCAGCGACTGACCAGGCAATTGAGATGCCGTCGTATGTGCTCGTTCCCCTCCCTATTTCATCGAGTATAACAAAACTTTCTGTCGTCACATTGTTTGTTATATTGGCAGTCTCTATCATCTCCGCCATGAATGTGCTTATTCCTTTTGATATATCGTCGCTTGCGCCGATTCTCGAAAATATCCTGTCCGTCAGGCCTATTTTCGCCGACTTCGCAGGGACAAAAGATCCGGACTGCCCAAGCACCGTCAGAAGCGCTGCCTGTCTCATATAAGTTGATTTTCCCGACATATTAGGGCCTGTTATCACGGCGAGAGAAGGTCCTGACTCTGCGCATAGTTTTATGTCGTTGGGCACAAAAAAATCTTCCCTAATATTCCTCTCCACAACAGGATGTCTCGATTCTACAGCTTCGAGTATCGGGCGATCTGTCAGTTCAGGCCTGATATAGCCGTGATATGATGCGGCTCTGGAAAAAGAAATCAATACATCAAGACAAGACAAGAGTTCTCCGTTTTCACGTGTCTGGGCTGAGCCTATTGAACCTAAATCTCTTATTTCAGATATAATTTGCTCTTCTATTGTTTTAATTTTCTGCTGACCGCTAATAATCCTCTCTTCGAGTTCGTCCAGCTCCCTGTCGCTGAATCTCTCGGCGTTCGAAAGCCATTGTTTTCTTCTGAATTCCGCGGGAACTGAATGAAGATTCGGTTTGGTCACCTCATAATAGTATCCTATGACTATGTTGTATTTTATCTTCAGAGAAGAGATGCCGGTTGACTTTTTTCTCTCTTTTTCAAGGGAAGAAACCCGTGCAAGAGCCTGACCGACGTCTTCTCTGATAGCGTCCAATTCAGGGTTAAACCCTTTCATTATGCACTCTTCGCCTGTGTCATTCAGAGATTTTTCAAGAATCTCGAGCATTTCATCCTGTGTGTTTAAGCTTTCGGATATCTC
>JAFGIG010000005.1 GCA_016929715.1 Caldifarciminota bacterium | reverse complement strand
ACTTTAGACATTTCCCCAAGAGGTAAAGTTTAACAAGAAATATTTTTTTTTAACAGGATTTTATGTTTGTTATAATGTAAAATCTGCCTGAAAACCTCAAGGGGCTCTGCTTTGAAAAAGAGATTATTGTATATATCAGCGCCGATGGTATTTGTCGGCACGGCTCTCATAATAGCCGCTTATTTCGCGCCCCCCGAAGCCCAGACAAACGACGGTTATCAACTCAAGCTCTTTTTATACATAATGGGCGGGCTTTTTGCCGGCTCGACTCTGTTATTGTTGCTTTTTTTCTTTTTGTTTTCTTTCTGCAGAGACAGAAAAAGAGACCGCCTCATAGCCAACGGGAGAAGAGGGGAAGCCGAGATAACAAAAACAGAACTGACAGGAGTCACTGTAGGCGGCAGATCGCAGGTGAAACTGCTGTTGAAAATTTCAGTCTTCGACAGACCGCCTTTCATGCTAAACTATTTCTTTTTGACAGATACAGGTGAAATTAAAAACTTAAGTATGGGTAGAAAATTAGTCGTCTATGTAGATAAGGAAAACCCGAAAAATGTCTGGGTTGAAACCCCGTGATAAAAATCCGGTTCAGCAATAAAAATTGAAAGAGAGGAGAAAATGAAAAAAACAAGCAGTCTGCTTTTTATACTTGCGGTTATTTTCACTGTAATACTGGCGGTGTTGTTTTTCGGTAAACGCTTTTTTTACGGCGACAAAACATCGCAAAATCAGGTTGTCGAGAGCACGCGCGAAAGATTTGTCGAATACAAGACTAAAATGAGGGGCGGCGACACGAGCAAGAAACCGACGGAGTGGTTTAGCTTGTCAAGAGCTTATCCCTATGATGAAGTCCCTTTTGAAAGCTACACTGCCGCGCTAGATCGGGCAGTATCTTTGAGACAAGCTACTTCGAACTCTGATTATTTCACGGTCAACCAGGCCGGACCCACGAATGTCGGGGGCAGGATAACGGCTGTCGCGGTTCATCCCTCTGACAACAACATTATCTACGCCGGGGCGGCTCTCGGCGGGATATTGAAATCTACCGACTGCGGTTACACTTGGCAGTTCATATCAGAAGACGTGCCGAGCCTTTCAGTGGGTGATCTGGCGCTTGATCCGCAGAACTCTCAGAAAATATATTTCGGCACCGGAGAGGCGAATTCGAGCGGAGATTCATACGAGGGGACGGGTCTTTACAGGAGCAATGACGGCGGACTGACATGGGAATTTCTCGGGCTCGAATATTCAAGACATATAGGGAGGATAAGGATCAGCCCCGTGGATTCGAACAGGATCTATGTCGCGGCGATGGGTTCGCTTTTCGGCGTCAATTCCGAAAGAGGATTATACAGGAGCACTGACGGCGGAACAACTTGGGAGAGAAAGCTTTTCGTAAACGACACGACCGGCTGTATTGATGTCGCACTCGACGTGCAGAATCCGGATGTGCTGTATGCCGCTATGTGGCAGAGAATAAGAAAGCCGGATTTCAGAAACGTCGGCGGTATGGGGACAGGTATCTGGAAATCTACAGACGGCGGGAATACATGGACAAAGCTGACAAACGGCTTACCCGCGGATTCTCCAACTAACGGCAGAATTGGTCTTGCTATTTCTCCTTCCAGCCCCCAGACGGTATATGCAAGTTACGTCAACCACCCCGGCAACTTTCTCGGTGTATGGAGAACGACAGACGGAGGAGCCACCTGGGAATCGAGGCTCGTCAACCCGAGCCCTTCGTCTTTTTCGAGTTTCGGCTGGTATTTCGGCCAGATCTGGATAAACCCGACTAATCCTGACATCGTCTATATAGGAGATGTCTCTCTTTGGAGGAGCACCGACGGAGGCAGGAACTTCAGCACAATAGGCGATGTGATGCACGTCGATCATCACGCTATGTATATATCGCCCTCAAATCCGTCCTTTATTGTCGAAGGAAACGACGGCGGGTTCTATGTGTCCACCAACGGAGGGACAAGCTGGAGGATGTGCGTCAATATGCCGATAACCCAGTTTTACGCGATAACAATAGACAAACTAACACCCCAGAGGCTTTATGGCGGCACTCAGGACAACAGTTCGCCGAGGACATTGACGGGAAACATAGACGATTGGGATGTTCTGTTTTACGGCGACGGATTCTACTGCAATGTCGATTTCACTAATTCAAATGTTCTCTATGTCGAAGCTCAATACGGTTATCTCGGAAAATCAACTAATTGCGGAAATTCATGGGACATAATTTTTGACAATTACACACACGGTGAGAGAACCAACTGGTGCACCCCGGTCGTGATGAGTCCTCACAACAGTCAAGTATTATTCTACGGAGCGCAGAGAGTTTGGAAGACTACAAACGGCGGTTCCTCCTGGAATGCCATAAGTCCGGACCTGACGGGCGGGGCAGGCGGAGGAAATCTGACTTACGGGACAATAACCACGATATGCCAGTCTCCGGTCAATTCTTCTGTTATTTGGGCAGGAACCGACGACAGCAGAGTCTGGGTGACAACAAACGGGGGGACAAGCTGGACGATGGTCTCACAAAACCTTCCCGACAGGTGGTGCACGAGAGTGACCCCGCATCATTCTGACGGCGCAAAAGCCTATGTATCGTTTTCAGGATACAAAATCGGAGAACATCTGCCGCATATATTTTACACGGAAGACTACGGAGCGACATGGTCAGACATAAGCGGAAACCTCGGAGATATACCCGTAAACGATATTTTACCGGACCCGCAGATACCGGGCAGGTTATACGCTGGAACTGATTTCGGATTGTATTACACAAACGACAACGGAGTCACATGGATGGCGGTCGGGAATCACCCGATGTGCCCCGTTTTCGACATAGATATACACGACGCGCAGAGATTTTTAGTTTCAGGGACTCACGGAGTTTCCATGTTCAAAGTGGATATTTCAGTTTCCGGCGTCGAGGAAAATGCAGTTGCACCTGAAAGGAATGTCATAATAAAGATGGTTTCCCCCGAGCCTTTTGAGGATTTCACGGAGTTGAGGTTCGAGATAAAGAAGAGCGCTGACGTCCGGGTCAGCCTATTCGACATCAACGGCAGAAAGGTCGAGAAGATTCACGAAGGAATTTTGACGGAGGGAATTCACGTTCTGAGAATAGAAGGCAAAGAGCTCGCCCCCGGGAGTTATTTCATAGGCATAGACGACGGAGAAAAATATTATTCGCAGAGAATAACGCTCATAAAGTGACAATTAACCATATCGCCGGGGAAAAATCCCCGGCGATTTTGTCAGATTATTTTGCTAAAAAGAATTTACCCCTGGAAAAAGTTTCCCCGGTTTTAAGCTCATAGAAATAGACGCCGTCGGAAACATCAAGTCTTAATTGTATTTCGTGATTTCCGGAGATAAGTTCAGCGTTAATATATGATCCGAGCGATCTGCCTGCCGCATCGAAAATATCAAGAGTGACAAAAGATTCAAAAGGCAGGCTGAAAGATAGCTTAACCATTCCGCCGGCAGTCCTCACCGCGCATATATTTTCGGAGCCGTTGTTTCCGATAGCGCTGTTGTTTTCTTCTTCAACATTCAAAATATCGATTTCGGCGAAATAGAGGTCTATTCCCGAGCCCATGGTGTTGGCGTGGACATGCTTTCCCGTGCTGGATATATACTGGCCGTCGGGAGATATATCCACATGAAAAACAGAGCCCGGAGTATCTATCGTGAAAACCGGCGATGTCGGTTTAGTGTTGTCGAAAACCTGAATTTCGGGACCTCCGCCTGTTTGGCAACCCCACGAACCGGCTGCGAGCCACCTGCCGTCGTCAGAGCAGTCGAGCCATGAGATAATGTCCTGATTCGTTCCGCTCCCTATGGGATAATTGTATGTCATGATTATGGCGCTCTGAGTCAGGTCATAACAGTATATTCTATTCGTGAGATAGTCGTTTCTATAAAATCCGAAATATGCATAGTTTCCGTTTTGACTGACTACAGCCGACCCGGCATAGTAACTCGAGACAGGAAATGAATGGATTATGCCGTAATTTGTTCCGTTCCACTGCGCGATATACGCCGAAGTGAAACCGTAGGAGACGATAGATCCGTCTCCGGAAACGCCGAAACAGTCTGTGGATGCGCCGAGACTGTGAGTTCCGGCGAGGTTTCCCGTCGCAACTTCGACCCTGTATAAATTTGCACCGCAACTGAAAATACAAGTTGATCCGTCTGATGTCAGGCGCACCTGTCTTGCGGAATACGCGATGCCGGGGTTTTCATATATCATAACCGGTGCAGAGGAAGTGTCGCTGAAAAACATGACCGCAAGATGGCCGTCAATGAGTCCTGTAACCGCTAAAACGGATCCGTCTCCTGATATAGCTGTTTTCCCAGGTTCGTCGACCGATGCCTGGAGGAAATATCCTGTTCCGTCCCATGTCCAAATCGGAACTGATGAAGAATGAGAGTATCTGGAGACCTGAAAATTTTTGGATATAAGAGTGTCGTCGCCTGTAGCGCCGGGAGTTCCCATGTCATCCCAGACCTCCCAAGCCGAAAGGGAGTAAAACAAGTCGGAAGACGCTGAAGAAACAGACCTCGAAGCCCAGTTACGCCAGTATTCATTGGCGCCGACGGATGGCTGGGGAGTTTCCCATACTGGAGTGCCAAAACCGCCGGTGCCTGTGAACATTTTTGATCCGCCATACCATGTTCCCGCGAAGACCTGGTCGGCTGAGTTGCCTATTGAAGTGTTTTTGCCGGTTAGTCCGCTGGCGACACTGTAGTGCCAAATGATTCCTGAATAAGGATTGTGAATATATGTGCCGGAATTTGAGTAAGTCTCGGGAAATTGATAAGAGTTGCCTTCTGTGATCTTGTAAATACAGCCCGAGGGTAAAATTTGGATTTCTGATGCAAAGTCATGGCTTGAAGATTCCAGCGCAGTAAAAGCCGCAAAGAGCAAAAAAGTCCAAACAGCGTGAATTTTCATTGATTTCCTCCTTAAGCTTGAAAACTTTAATTTATCGTAACTGATATACATTTAAGGAGATCTTGACAGGATTACGAAAAGTACAATTCCGAGGGCGATTGAGCACAATCCTATGACAATTTTACTCAGAGGTCTTCTGATTTTATCGGGAAAAAAATAGAATATTCCGAGAATTTTATCAGAGTCGAAGAGGTAGCCAAGAAATCCCGGGTATTTCACGAAGATAGAAAGCAAATGAAAAATTCCATATGCGACCATAATCGAGGGAAAGATGAATCTCATATTTTCTCCTTAACAATGTCAAAAAAACACGGTTTATTATGTTATATGCTATTTGAGACTACTGTCAAATTATCTGAATACTGCAAAATTATCCTTTTTAAGACATCCTGAGAAATTTACCCATAGAAAATACATCCCCTGCGGTATTTCCGGCAGAAACATTTGGACAGAAACTTCTCCGGGATCAGAAACAAGATGCTCTTTTTGCGCGATTTCCCTTCCTGAGCAGTCATAAACTTTTAAGGACAAACTGCCTGTTTTTCCGAAAGAAAAATTAATTTTCAAATGAGAAGAAAAGAGGTCGAAAAAAGAAGAAAAAAAGAAAAAGTCATCCGAAACGGGATAGATTTCGACGCCTGTAGAGACATCAGCCCAATAAGAATAACTATTTGAACCCAAAGAACAGGTTCTTGAAACGGAGACTAAAACATTGTCAAACTGAGAGCCGAATTCTCCGAGATAAAGTTCAAACGAATTATTGCTGTCCGGTTCGGGGAAAAAAACAGAGTCGGTTTCATTTGAAATAAGGACGACGCCGATGCCGAAGGCAGTATTGTCGGCTCCGTCGAAAACATATGTCAGTTCATTTCCTCCAGAAAAGAGGATATAGTCTGTTCCCCAAGGGTCTACAGTTTTTCCCGCGGCGTTGACGGGATAACTTGAGTGGTATGTCCTGGCAAAAGGCGGAATATCGAGGAGAAAATAACCGAATTTTCCGCCGCAGTATATAGTGTCATCGAGGAAGTTGGCAACCGTCCAGTCCGTGAAAAGCGAGTTGAAATCCGTCCCCGGATATCCGGAATAAGAGAGGGCGTTTTCAATGCCGGAAACGGAATTCAGAGTGTCGGACACTATGTTTTTTAAGGTCTGAGCTCCTCCGTAATGTTCCATGACGAACATCATGAAAAGATATGTCTGAATGTAATCGCTCCACTGCTGACCCCAGTTAAGAAGATTGTTGTCGGGATTCGAGGGAAAACCTGAAATTTCATCAGGCAGACCGTAGAGCCACATCGCGACTTCAGCACATCCTTCGTCAACCCATATTTCCTCGTCTTCATCGGCGTTCCAGTGGATCATGTGCTGAAGTTCGTGGGCGAGGACCGAAAGCCTCTGAGGAGCTGCCGGAGGAAGAGGATGGCACGTCATATAGAACATTTCTACTTCGTTGGAATGAGCTCCATAGATCTGCGCCAGAGAATCGGTCATCTGGTTGTAAGCAGAAAAATATCCGTCAAAAGCTATGCCGTTGTAGCTTCCTAGAGCCGAGTAAAAAATATAGACGTGCCGGTCGTTGTCTATTTCGTCGGGAATCTCGCCGAAGTGTTCGACATCGAGCTGAACTATTCCTTTTGTCGGATATGCCGGAGTGTGATGTTCGAAATGCAAAAGGACTGTGTCCACGTTTTCCTGCGTCATGTGGACGTTCCATTGGTCGTCAGCGACGAAAATATAACAGGAGTCGCCCACAGCCCTGCAGGTCGCGGGAACTTGAATCCACTGAGGGGGCATTACAGAAAGATTCCATGACCAAAATGTCTTTGTGTCTCCAACAGCGACTCTGTCAAAGACGTATTCGCTTGACAGGGAACGCCGGATTCTCGCGTTTTCTTCGCGGACCGAATTCCAGTTGACATTAAGAAGAGTGAGTTTGACAGAAGGAGTGAAACAGAGACCTCTTTCTTCCGGGAAAAAACCGGCATCTGCCGCAAAAATCAACAATACGAAGAAAATATGCATTGAACCGCCTTTTTTAAGTATATTCTATTCCTGAAAGTTTTATAAGTCCACAGCGCAGGGAATGTTAAAAAACAGGGAATAATGTTTTAGAAAATAGTGTAAAATATTATGAAAAGGAGGTTTTTATGCTAAGAGGATTTATAAATTGCGGTCCTGTGTTTTTATTATTTTTGGTATTGCCGTCTGTGTCAGCCGGCTCGGATCTGTTTTCCATTTCTCTGCCTTTTTACGGAGGCGCTGTCGTAAAGAGTGTAAACGACTTTTCATTCGATTTTTATCTGACTGCCTCAAAAGAAACAAGCGGAAATATAATCATGTCTCCTTTCAGCGTCCACGATGCGCTGACTATGACTTATGAAGGAGCTAGGGGTTCGACCGCCGAACAAATGCGTAATGTCTTGGACCTTGGATTTGATATTTCCTTGACGAGATACGGATACTTATCTCTTCTCGATAAAATCAATTCTACCCGTCTCGACCTATCTCTTTCGACCGCGAACGCCTTATGGACCCAAAACGGTTATCCTTTCCTCGGAGATTATATAGCGGATGTCGAAAAATATTATTACGGCAGAGCTGTCAATCTCGATTTTGTAAACGATCCCGAAGGCTCGAGAAACAAGATAAATTTCTGGGTCGAAGAAAAAACTGAAGGAAAAATTAAAGATCTTTTGTCACCCGGTCAGATAAATCCCTTGACTACGCTTGTCCTGACAAACGCGATATATTTCAAAGGGACATGGCAATACACTTTTGACGCCGAGAAAACAGCGAAAGCGCCTTTTTATTTGTCGGAAGACAAAACTGTGGAAACAGACATGATGTTTCTTGATAATTCCGAAGCCAGATTCGGTTACTATGAGGACGAAGAAGTGCAGGTCCTTGAAATGCCCTATAGAGGCGGAAATCTTTCAATGGTGGCATTTTTACCTAAAACTAAATTTGAAGATTTTGAGAGAGCTTTGGATTTTGACAGAACGGATTTGTATCTGAGCTCCTTGACTAATTCAGAGGTAGTAATATATTTTCCCAGGTTCAAAATAGAATCCAAATTCACCCTTAACGAAGTCCTCAAAATTATGGGAATGCCGGAGGCGTTTATTGCCGGAGCGGCGGATTTTTCAGGTATGACCGGAGACAAGGACCTTTACATAAGCTATGTAATACATCAGGCGTTTATTGCCGTTGATGAAGAAGGCACTGAAGCCGCCGCTGCGACAGCGGTAGTGATGGAGAGGACATCTGCAGCTCAGCATTCACGAAAAGTATTCAACGCTGACCGCCCGTTCCTCTATGCTATTCGGGACAGAGAGACCGGTCTTTTGCTGTTCATGGGCAGATTGCTCGATCCGACAGCTTTTTGAAATTACTAAAGAGGCGGCTCAGAGCCGCCTCTTTTATGCCTGCGCCTCTTCTGCTGAGTGCGTCTCATGAATGTGCTCTCTTATCTTTTGCCTTAAATTTTCCGGTTTTCTGTTGTCGCGATTATTGCTTCTGAAGCGGTGTTCTGTGTTTTTGAAAAAAATGTGTGACAGCAAAACAAGCCCCCATGCCTGCCAATATGATATCCTCGGCAGTGAAAACAATTCAGGCATGAGCCAGTTCCAGAGTATTTTTACGAAAATACCGAAAAAGAGAGCAAAAAGAACTCCGAAAACTATCCCGCCTGCGACCAGAAGTATTTTGTTTTTGAAAATATTTATCATCATAGCAATTCCTCCCTTTTATTTTTGAGTTTCTTTTTAAGATATGCCATGGCTTCTTTTTTTCTCGATAGCAGGGTGCTTATCGGCGTCCCTGTAATTTCTGAAATTTCCCTGAAAGTCAATAAGTCGAGTTCATGCATAATAAACACTTGTTTTGGTTTTTCGGGCATCGAGGATATTATTTGAGAGACTTTTTCTGTAAAAACCGCTATTTTTACTTCATCCATGGGCTTCGCATCCATATCCTGCAAAATGTCTTCGAGTTCGGCAATGTCAAGATTTACTCTTTTCTTAGCCCGAAAGTAGTCTGCAATTTTGTTTTTCGCAACGGAGAACAGCCAGGAAGTGACGGTTTCGAGGGATCTTATTGTGTTGAAATTCAGGATTGCCGATTCGAATACTTCCTGAAGGATATCTTCGGCTTCATCAGCGTCTCCTACTTTCATAGTTATAAAAGAGAGAAGCCTTCGCTTTTCGTCTTTGAATTTCTGTGTTAAAATCTCGTCCATCTTTGTCTCCTTTGATTATAAGACGGTTTAAACACGAAAATTATCGAAAAAAAATGCAAGGAGGAAAAATGAAAGCAGTAACTCTCTTGTTTTTATCTGCTGTGGCGGCAATGCCGTTTTTAATGGCAGCCGAAAACACATATCAAACGGAGATTCCTTCAGAATCAAGCATTATGAGCGTCAAAGAACTCTGTGAAAATATTTCAGAGCTCGAAGGCGAGGAAATCTTTGTCAGAGGGTCAGTTGACCATGTCTGCAGGCATGACGGAAGAAAAATGAACATCTGCCAGGAGGATTCATACCGGGTTCACGTCAAAGCCTGCGACGAAATGGAAAGTTTTGACCCCGAAATCGTCGGAAGCATTGTGACAGTGCGCGGGATAGTCAGAGGTTTTGTCATTGACAGGGAATATCTTCTCGAATGGGAAAAAAATCTCCAAGACGAAGAAGAACACCACCACGATGAAGTGGAAAGAATAGAAAGATACAGAGTTTATCTCGACAGCACAGGCCTTGAAGAAATGTCTGAATACTGGGTAGAGGCTCTCTTCATTTCGGAGTAATCTTGAAAGTATGCATAAGATGCGCCGCGATAATACTCCGCGGCGAAACAGTCCTTCTCGTCAGGAGTCTTAAGAGCAGTGAAAACCTCTGGATACCGCCCGGAGGAAAACTTCAGGAAAACGATTTTTCGGTTTTTGAATGCGCGAAGAGAGAGGCTTTCGAGGAATCAGGACAACTTGTCCGGGTTATAAAATTAGTCGGCCTCAACGAACTTTTTGATGAGAAAACAAAAATGTTTTCGCTGGAGTTGTTTTTTCTTTCCGAATGCCTGGAAGATAAAAATTTGAACCCCAACGGATATGTATTCGAAAATGAAAACGCGCAAAAAAGAAGTCCTGAATGGTTTGGAAGAGAAGCGTTAAAAGATTTAAGGTTCAGCCCCCAAGACTTAATCCTATCATGCCTGGGAGAAGTCGTCCGACAGTGATTTTAAGTCGCTTTCCAGAAGATTTTTCTCCTCTTCGTTTTCTACTTTTTCAGCCTCTCTAAAAGCTTTTTCGAGGCTTTTTTTCGCGTTCTCATGATTTTTAAGAACCAATTGGGCTCTTGCTAAAGCTTCATGGGCATAGGCGAGATTGAAGCCCGTAAATCCGTTTTTTTCGCAGATCAGGAGAGCATTTTGGGCGTGATACAGAGCGCTTTCTCCTTTTCCTAATGTGCTGTAGACTCTCGATACCTGCCACTCTCCGAGATAGTCGTTCTCGGCGTCTCCGACCTGCATCCAGTGAAAAAGCGAAGCGTGCGCGGCATGAATCATCATTCTGTCGTCTTCAATTGTCCTGTCTTTTTTATCGAGCAGTTCCCAGACGTAGTTGAAAAGTTCAGAGGCGGTCTTTTTGTGAAAGCCTTCAATTATTTCTTTTTCAATTTTCATTCGTTCTCCTTTTTATCATGGGTGCCTGATTTTGCGATGAATTTCTCGAGTTCTTCTTTTCTTTTTATATTATCGTAAATAGGGGACTTTTCACAACATTTTTTGAATTCTGCAAGAGCTGTTTCTGCGTGCTTAATACCTTTTGTCAGCTTGAAAAGGTTATAGGCTGCGAAAGATCTGATATCATCATCTTGTGATTTTTCGATTATCGAAATAAGGATGGAGACAGCTTTTTCAGGGTCTCTGCCTGTCTTGTAGTCGAGAATACTTTTTAATATTTCACACTCGCAGACAACAGAGAATCTTCCAACTTCTGCCGCGGTTTTCAGGGCTTCATCGAGAAGGTTTTCCGATTTTTGGAATGCTTCCAGCTCACAGAAAAGCTCCGCGAGACGGAAGAGGAAAAAGCTGAGATTGTATTTTGAACCCGACTCTGTTGATAAAACGACGCTCTTTTTGTAAAGATATTCAGCTTTAGCGTAATCACCGAGGGTGTAAAGAACATTAGCTTTGTTTCCGAGCGAGATGGAGAGGCTTCTTTTATCCCCGATTTGAGAGCTGAGTTCAGCGCTTTCTTCGTAGTATTTCAGAGCGGTTTCAAACGATCCTTCTAATTCGTGAAGATAGCCGATATTGTTTTTCAAAATGGCGATGCCGTCGGCATCCATTATCTTTTCCTTTATTTCAAGGCTTTTTGTATAATTTTCAAGAGCTTCAGGGAAATTTCCCGTGGAATGCATACATGTCCCGAGATTAAGAAGAATTATAGATTCGGTCCCAAGGTCTTTTGTCTTTCTGCACAATTCAAGTCCTTTGAGATTGAGCTCGAGTGATTTTTTACTGTCTCCGAGTTCGGAATAAATGTTTGCCATGTTCGAGAGTATTTTAGACTCAGCCCTGATGTCTTTTGTTTTTTTCAGAAAAACGAGAGCTGAGGAATAATACTCTAGAGCTTTTTCGTAATCGCCGGATCTGTAATATATATGCCCAAGGGCGGTTTGAAAGAGAGCCTGCAGTTTTTCATCTTTTATGTTTGATGCGATTTTCGCGCCCCTCCCGGCGTGTTTTAAGGCTTTGGTGAGGTTTCCCCTGTTTCTCTCGATCGAGGAGAGCATCTCGAGAGAAAGGCAGAATTTTTCCCCGAACTTTTCTGAGAGAGAGATATCCAAGCAGGTTTTCAGGCTTTTTTTGGCGTTTTCCCATTTTCCCGTCAACCTGAATATACTTGATCTGAGGTAATATATATCAAACAGCTCTTTTTCGTGTCCTTTGGAGACAAGATTTTCAGCTTTATCGAGACAGATAAGGGCTCTTTGGTTGAGATAGACATCAAAAAAGGAGCTTGCGGCTTCTATGTAACAATAAACGGCTTTCTCTTTATCGTCAGATGACAGGTAATGATCTCCCATCGCTTCAAAACGGAATCTGTCTTCAGGGTTATATCCTTCAAGAAACTCGGCGGCTAAGCGGTGGATTTTTCCGAGAAAAGGATTCATCTGAACGCCGTAAATCACTTCGCGTGTCATAGCGCTTGAAAAAAAGAAATCTTTTGAGTTTCTGGATAAGACATTTAAACCGACTCCGAAATTGAGATACTCAGAGGCGTCGAATTCCGGATAGAGCTCGCTGAAAACCGATACAAACATTTCGTATGTGAACGAAGTTCCGAGAACAGATGCCACCCTGACCGCTTCTTTGAGCCCGCTCTCGAATCCGTCAAATCTCGAGAGAATGAGTTCTTTTATGTCGAGAGGTTCCGACAGAAATTTTTTTAAGTTAAACGATTCATTGTCCCTGCTTTCTCTAGATAAAAATCTTGCAATATTCTCAACGTAAAAAGGGTTTCCCTCGCATAAGTCATAAAAGTCACAATCAAAAATATCCGAGGATTTTTTGCCGAAAGATTCAGCCCATCCGTTTAAGAGTTGTTTGCATTCGTCAGGGGAGAGTTTTCCGATTCTGATAACTTCCATCGGAACTGAATTTAACTCCGGAATACAAAGATTAAATTTCTCGTCTTTTGTCTCAATTATTAAAAGAACAGGATTTTTCTTCAAGTTTTTCAATATGGAATCTGTAAGAAGAAGAGAATCGCCGTCCATCTGGTCAGCCTTGAAAATTTCAATGACGACATTATTTTCGAGACACTCGGATATAAAGAATTTTTTCAGCGCATTGAAACAGAGATCATATTTGCCTTTCGAGTCGAGCCCCAAAAAAGTTTCATCATCCGGACCGAAACCGAGCAGGAAAGAAATATATTGGGCTGATTTTTTTATTTCTGATGCCAGTTTGTCTTTTCCCTGCCCCAATAGCTCTTTCGCGCGGTTGTCGAGAAAATCCTCGAATCGGACCCTGTTGAGGTGGCGGCTGTCTGAATCTTCCATGCCAAATCTGTTTTTAAGATAAAAAAGATAGGGACCGAAAGGTTTTTTTACCGGATCGTCGCATTCGAGCCTTATAGTTTTTTCCCCGCTGAGGACCGGTCTTTTGTTGAATTCTTCTATTAAACGGCTTTTACCTGTTCCAGTTTCACCCGTCACAATTACAGCGCAAAGTTTTTTCTCTGTGCATGAATTTTCGTATGACCTCAAAACAGAATCCATTTCCTCTTTTCTGCCGATTAACGGAACAACCGGAAAGTCTTCGGATTTTTCTTTGGATTTTTTGGAACTCAGGACGAAGAATTTAACTTTATCTCTGAAGTTTTTAAGAGTTTCCTCTCCGAGCGGATAAAGTTTGTGGGAATTCGCGATTTTGGATTTGAAAGGTTCATCCACGGCAATTTCACGCCATGCCGATTTTTCAGCAATCCTCGATGAAATATTGACAGTGGAGCCGAGGACTGTGTATTCAGCTCTCTTTTCGTTTCCGACGAAACCGCAATAAGCCTTGCCGAAAGAAATGCCTGTTTTCACATCGGAATGCTTTATCTTTCTCAAGGCGAGGGCGAAGTCGGCGGCTCTGACGAACTTGTTTTCTGTTTCTACAGGTGCGCCGAATACGACAAGAGCCATCCCTCCTTTGTCTCCGAAATCTATTTTATCCAGATAACCGCCGTAATCGTATGATAAATCGGCAGTCTTTCTAAGCATTTCGAGCGAATCCGGACTTTTTTCAAAGAGTATAAAGCAGGAGACTATGTCTCTGAATTCGCCTATATCTCTTTTATTCCTCAGTGAAGGGTGTATCCATTCATCATCCTGCGAGCTAGGGATTTCGCCGATATGATGTGTTTTTTTCGGCGGGTTGGAGCATTGTTTTATAAGGGATGAAAAATCCGGGTTTTTGTCAAAGCATTTCGGGTTGATTCTGAAATCAACGGATGTTTTACCTGCCGACGATTTCGATTTGAAATATGCCGCTCTCTCTATTGCCTCTCCTTCGAAGAGGAAAAATTTCTGATGTTGGGTCTCTATTATATTCCATGTCACAATTCCTTTGGACAATCCTGTTTTGTATCTGAAGACAGCATCTCCCTCGGAAATTTCTATCTGTGCTATTTTTTGACAGATTTCCTCAAGAGAATCCGGTTCGGTGTTATGCGTTTCGAAAAAGGCATTGAAACCGTCTCCCGCGAATGATGATATGAAGCCCCCGTTTTCGTAAACTGTATCTATAGCCGGGCTGAAAACCGAAGAGAGGATATGCCGGAGTTTTTCACATCCTTTCTTGCCTTTTTTTAGAAAATTTTCCGTTGCCCCCGAAAAATTAATAATATCGGCTATCAGAACAAAACATTCGAGGTTTCCTTGATACATGCCCATGGAGTGGTTTTTTTTGATAAAAAGAGGGACAAGATTTTCCACTACTTAATGATCCCGTCTCCGGACGCGAACCTTTGGGCTATTTGCCTCAGTTTTTCGAGAAAGATTTTATATTCATATTTCGGGACAGATGCATGGAGGTCCACGAAGAGTTCATAGGCTTTTTCGGCGAATTCTTTCTTTCCGGTAAGCCTGTAAAGGTCGTAATAAATATAAGCTCTGATAAAGTTATTTTCATCGGACTGGGCTATCTCTTTCAGTTTTGCGAGGTTTGTATCAACTGAAAGATTGTTTTTAATATCTATCTTAATCCTAAGGATATTACATGATGAAATAAATGCCGGATTTTGAATGTTATCGGAAATATCCATCGCCTCGCTGAGATATCTTTCAGCTTCCTCATATCTGCCGAGCTCATAGAGGGCGTCTGTTTTCTGAACTAAGCCGTAACAGAGGTAGAAGTTTAAATTTGATGCCTTTAATATTTCGTAGGATTTTTCATAACAGCTTATTGAATCTTCGTATTTTTCAGAAATTTTTTTAATGTCGGCTATGTTGATCAGATTTACGGCAAAATTTCTGTTGTTGCCGATTTGGGTGTTGATATCCATGCATTCTTCGAATATCCTCTGAGCCTCATCGAGTCTGCCGAGGTCTTTTTTTATGACGCCGAGGTTGCATTTGACCATGACCTCACCCGGCGTGTCTCCGATTTTCTTTTTCAGGTCAAGGCTTCTTTCGTAATACTTTTCAGCTTCTTGGAAATTGAACATAGCGTGATATATTCCGCCGAGATTCAAAAGTATACGTGATTCAGACCTGAGATTTCCTGCCTGTGAGCATTTATCGAGAGCTTCAAGAGCTTTTTCGAGGGCTGTGTCGAGTTCACCTTTTTCAGCGTGAATCAGCGATATATTGTGGAGGACGTTCGGTATTTCCTTTTTGTCCTGCGTTCCGTTTAAGATTTTTTCGCATTTTTCAAAATGAAAAAGAGCTTTGTCGTATTCTCCTTTTCTGTAGTGAAGAAGTCCTAAATCGTTGTTGGACATGAAGATCAACTTTTCGTCTCCCGCCTTTGCGGCGAGCGTGAGTGCTCTTTTCGCATAATTCTTTGATTTGCCGCTCTTTCCTGTCCTCCTGAAAAGAGAAGAAAGGGATTCGAGATTTTCAGCGTATTCCCTCACCATTCTGTTATTATATGCGTTTGAGAGGGCTTTTCTGAATACATGGGAGGATATTTCCCATTTCCCGAGATTTTTGAGCGCAGACCCTTTCAAATAAAAAATCTTATTCAAGGTGACGGGGTCTTTTCTGCCGTAATTTTTTTCGGCTTCTTCGAGCAGTGCTAACGCCCTGTTTTCGTGAAATTCGCCGTGAAGGTATTCAGATGTTTTTATGAGGTATTCAAGAGATTTTTCCCTGTAGCCCGATTTACAGAAATGCGCGGTTATTTCCTCTAAATAAGAATGGTCGTCAATGTGGTCTCTTTCCAGGCATCTGGCGGCTGAATAGTGTGTTTTCTGCAAAAAACTTTTGGGCTGAATCCCGTAGATCACCTCTCTTATGAGAGGATTTGAAAAATGGCAAGAATTGCCTGAAAGTTCTATGAAATTGTTTTTCTGACAGCTCAAAAGGGAATTCATGGGATCAATTTCCGGAAAATGTTCTTTGAGTATGTCAGAAAACATCTCTTTTGAAAAAATTTGTCCGAGGACTGAAGCTATCCTCAGAGCGTCTTTGGTCTCTGTGTCGAGCGTGTCGAATCTCGCCAGAATTATGTGCTCTATTTCCGAGGGGACAGACTGGTCGAGCTTGTCGTCAGCTTCCGTCTGATAGGGTAGTTCTGACGATTTGTAAGATAAAAAGAGCGCCATGTTTTCAATAAAAAGAGGATTTCCGGCTGTTTTTGCTATCATAGAGTCGAGGTATGACCTTCTGAATTTACTCATTCTGTTTTCTATGTTCAGCGCTCTGCAGAAGGAAAAAAAACATTCCCGGCTCAGAAATTCGTCGAGCGGAGAGAGTTTTATGTTGTGAACCTCGCCGCTGTCTCCGAAAAGCAAGTCTGTGAAAGGTTCTATTGAACGGGTTTCGAGGAGAAGCATGAACGGGAATTTTTTTGATCTATTAAAAATGCTCTCAAGCACGAAACGGGAATCATCGTCAATTTTCAAAGCATCAGTAACTTCCGCTATAACAGGCTTGACGAAGGCTTCAGCGGATAAAAAATCAATTAGAGCCGACACTGTGTTGTCGTATTTCTCTTTTGGTTCGTAAAAAGACAGGTCATCCGAGAAACGTTTTATTCCGGCGAGATTGCCTATCCATTTAGATTTGTATTCGAGGTTTCTCAGAAACGCGCTCTCTCTGCCGAAAATAACGGCGAGCTTTTCTTTCAAGTCGAAAATTTTGTCCTGAAAACGGACAAGACCGAGAGATTCGCTTTCAGAATCCGAGAGGTTAAAATACTCTCTCAGAAACAGGATAAAAGGCCCAAAAGGTTTGCCCTGAGGTTCGCCGCAAGGCAGTCTGAAGACATTGAATCTGTCTATGAAGAGGCTGTCTTTGAATTTTTCGAGGAGTTTTGACTTGCCGATGCCTGCTTCTCCGGACACGCAGACAGTCCCCCAAAAATCTCCTTCCCTGTGTCTTTTGGCTATTTCGAGAAGATTTTTGAGCTCTTCTTTTCTGCCTGTCATTTCGGTTTTTTTCCTGCTGAAAGAGTCGTCGGCAACTTTTTTTGATACGAGGACATACCGCTCAGAAACGCCCCTTCCCGGCGGGTTTTCTGACATTCTGAGCATGTTGAAATTGTTTTTTATCCTGTTGAAGACGGTTTCGTCGGCTACTATGTCTCCCCAGGAAGCATTTTCGGCGAGTTTTGAAGACATATTGACGGCTCTGCCGAGAGCGGTGTATTCGGACCTTTTGTCCGATCCTATAAAACCGCAGAAGGCTTTGCCGTAGGAAATACCCGCGCGAAGTTCGAGGCGTTCTCTCTGAAACAGTGAGAGAAGGAAATCAGCCGCTTTGTCAAGAGGAGATTCCGTCTCATAAGGAGCTCCGAAAAAAACAAGAAAAGAAAGCCCTTTGTCGCCGTATTCCGCTTTGTTGAAATAACCGCCGTGGTATTCGGCTTGAGAGACTATTCTGCCGACATGTTTGCCGAAGTCCCCGTGTTTTTTGAGGGATATATAGCAAGAAACTATGTATCTGAGTTCGCCTTCAGGAGAAGACCTGAAGACAGCCGGACTTGTCCAACCTTCATCGGATACGGACTTCTCGTAAATAGTCAGAGGCGGATTGGAGTCGCAGTTCAGGGCTTTATTAGATTCAAGAAGAATTTTTGAACCGTTTTGAACCAAGAGGTCTTTTTTTATGTCAGGGTTTTCTAAAAAAGCGATGTCGAGGGCGATTTCTCCGCTTTCGGCTTTGTCCTTGAAATATGCCGCTCTGTCTATAGATTCTCCGTCGAAGTAAAAAACTTTCTGGCAAGAGGTCTCTGCGATTTCCCATGAAAGCTTTCCCAGAGAAATGCCCGCTCTGAAGGGCAGTTTGAAAAGGCTGTTAGGGGCGACGTTGACATTCAAGAGTGAAGCCACCCTGAAAACTGTTTCAGCTCTGGTCTCCCTTTTGAGAAACGCGGCGGCGAATCCGTCGCCTGAGAAAGAGAATACGAAACCGCCGTGGCTGTGAATTATGTCAACCGACGGCTTAAAAATTGAAGCTATGAGATCATTCAGAGTCTCGCAGGAATCTTCGCCGCTTTTCAGAAGGGAGTCTGTCAGGTCAGAAAATCCCGAGAGGTCTATGAGAAGGACGTAAGCTTCAGTCTCGCCTCTTTTTTCACCGCGGACAAATTTGTCCTTTATGAAAAAAGGGGCGAGATTTCCCATCTAAAAAACGCGCAGAAAAAAAATCAGTCGTCTTCTTCGCGGTCTATGCAGGGGGGGAGGTAAACCGCGTCAGGTGTCATTATGTCATAGATCTTTTTGTTCGGAAGAGAAGAATTTACCTGATAGGGACTGGTCTGATAGTATTCACCTTCATATTCGAAAACAGTATAGAACTCGAAATTGTCTACTACTTCTCCCCACCATATCTCGACGGTTATGCCTTTGTTCTCTGTTTCAGTAGCAGATACATTGACTATTGTGCCCATAGCGAGAGTGAGTGCTGTGTCTGAAGTGACTATAATTTCTTCAGGGAAATGGAAGAGTCGAAGTGACCATCCTGATCCGAAAACAGCAACCGGAAGAAGAGAGACAAAAATAAAAGCTAATATGGCTCTTTTCATTTAGTCCTCCTTTTGATGCTAAAAAATATTATCCTTCGCAGGATCAATATTTGTCAAGGAGTTTGACCTCAATAATCGCTGTTATCCGGACGGGAGATAAACCAGTAACCCTTGTCGAAATACAAGACGGCGGCGTCGAGGATGTCTTCAGGAGTTAGTGATTCCAATGAAGGGCTGAGGTTGGACGAGTAGTAATCCGGGGGTTGACCCATGAGGTATAGGAAAGAGTATCTAAAAAGCCTTCTGAGCTGGTCCTGCTCTGACATATCCCAGCTTGAGAAAATTGCGTTCCTGAGATTGTCGAGCTCTTCTTGAGAAAGAAGCTCTGTTTTCACCCTCTCTATTTCAGCGAGGTAAGCCTCTTTGACCTTGTCTTGGTTTTTTTGGCTTGTCTGCGAGATGAAGATAAAGGCTCCCGCATCGCCGTAGCTCGCCTGATAGCCCCAGCCCCAGTAAACAAGGTCCTGCCTTCCTCTCAGGGCGTCGTGAATTCTCGAGTTTGCCCCTGACAGGAGTTCGTCCAAGATGAGAAGGGCGGGTCCGTCAGGATGTCCCCAGGGAACTGTTTTGAAAGCGTAAGTCACAAGAGTTTGCTGGAATTCATATATCAGGCTGTCGCTCCGGGGATAGATGTTTTCAACAGGTCTTCCGGAAGCCAGCGAAGAGCCGGCATTCAGAGCAGGGAAATTTGCAGACAGAGCTTTTTGCGCCTTTTCCGGATCGACGTCGCCGGTTATTGCGACAACGACATTTCCCGACGACTTAATCTCTCTGTAAAGCTTTTCAAGATTTTCCCTTGAAATCTCCGCCATAGAATTTTCATCGGGATATCTATTGTATGTATTCTGCGGAAAAAAATTATTCCTGAAAAATTTTCCGTGCAGATAGTTGGGATTCGTAGAACTCTGGGCGATTTCAAAAGAAAGCGATTTTTTTGCGTCCCTTGTCCCTTGGTCTGAAAAGTCTGGGGCGCTGATTGCTTTTCCAATCAATTCCACGGCACTGTCGAAATTTTCAAGAGGGAAGTCGAAATATATGTAGAAATAATCGTCAGAGCATGAGGAACGTCTTGAAATGCCTAGTTCATCGAGCTTTTCACTGAACCTGTCGGAGTTCATGTAAGTTGTTTTCAAGCCGAGAATTTCGGAGATTACTCTGCACGTGCCTTCTGCGCCGACGGGGTCAACACGGGAGCCGCCTCCGAAAGTCACGAGCATACTTACATATTGAGATCCCGGCGTCCTCTGAGAGAGAAGGGCAGGAGAGCCCTCCCTTTCGTGAAGAGTGAAAGGTATTTGTCCGGAATATCTTTCGTTGGGGATCAGTTCTTCTTTTAATGCGGAGGGCAGGGCGAAAAAAGTCTGTCTTTTGGATGAAGAGAGAAGTCTTTGAGAGATTTCAGACAGATCTGCTGAAGTTATTCTCGAATATTTTTCTATGCTGTTTTGAAAATACAAAGGATCGTTTGAAGTGAGCATTCCGTCGCCGATAAGCTGTGCTTTTGTCCCTGCCGTCCATTCTTTGAGAAGACTGTATCTGATGAGGTTCTTGGTGCGTGAAAGCCTCGCCTCGTCAATGTCTCCGGCGGCGATCCTGTCAATTTCTCTTTGTATAACTCCGACGGCATTGTGAAGTTTTTCCATGTCAGGGGAAGCGTTGAATACGACAAAAGCGCCGGGCATTCTCCTCAGCCCCATATTGTATGTCCATGTCTCGAAAGATAGTTCCTTCTCCTCGACGAGCAGTTTTTCAAGGTATGATGACTGACCGCCTGTCAGGTATTGAGAAAGAAGAGAAAGAGCATCGTAGTCATCAGCGGTCTTCTGGGCGCCGTTCCACATCATGTAAACGAGGGGATGGGGTATGTCTTCGAAAACAGTGTCGGTGCGGGGATGGGAATACTGAGGGGGAGACGGAACTGTCGATGGGAGGTATGGTCTGGAGTGGAATTTTTGGGCTTGTTTTTCTATGAACTCGAAAAGTTCAGAGGTCTGAAAATCTCCGACAGCTACGAGAACTGCGTTTGAAGGCGAATAACGGGCGCAGTAGAATTTATAAATGTCTTCTCTCGTGATTGACAGCATCGCATCTTCGAGTCCGAGAATCGGAACCGAGAGGGGATGATTGCCGAAAAAGAAAACAAATGCAGCGTCCCAGACTCTTTCGTCGGGGGTGTCGGAAGTCAGTATTTCGTGGTGTATTACTCCGTGTTCTCTGCTTATTTCAAAAGAGTCGAGTGAACAGGAAAAAACCTGCTCCATCAGCATCATGATTGCCGAATCGGAATAGTCGGAAGGAACTGTGGTGTGGTAGCAGGTGACTTCCCAAGATGTGTAGGCGTTGGTTCTGGCGCCGAAACGCTTTTCCAGTTCTTCGTATTGTTTTTCGGTCCTGAAAGGGGTCGTTCCTCCGCTGACGACGTGTTCGCAGAAATGAGAAAGTCCCCTTCCTGTGTTCTCGGTTTCGTAAACGGAACCGACATCAATGAATATTCTCGCGGTAGTAATGGCAGAGGAATGGTCTTCTTCGAGAACTACTCTCAAACCGTTGTCAAGGGTAGCCTGAAAAATTGAAATAAGGCAAATAGCTAAAATATGCATATTCTCTCCTATTTTACTTTTTATTAAATATAAACCAATATAGCTTTTTGGCAAGAAAAACCTCTGAAAGTATGTTTTTTCATTATTTTGCTTTAATGCGGAAATTCTGGTAAATTCCTAATGAATATTAAATTTCAGCAAATAAGGAAGGAGCTGAAAATGAGAATGATTGTTGCCTCTGTGTTTATTCTGTATTTCGCAGGTTTCCAGAGTATCGAAGCCTCTTATGAGATTGATTTTGAATCCGGACTTGCTTTCACCGGATACAATGACGTCAAAATACCCGGGAATACTGGAACTCTTTTTTCCCTCAAAGACGATCTTTCACCTCAAACTTCCTTTTTTTTAAGATTCAGAGCCACGGGTCGATTTGGAGAAAGGCACGTCTTATCTTTTCTCGCAGCGCCTTTGAAAATAAGGTCTGAAGGTCGCCTTGACAGGCACTTAAATTACGAGGGATACATTTTTGAAGCTGGTGATTTAATCAAAGCCGACTACAGGTTCGATTCATACAGGCTTACATACAGGTATGAATTTTACGACAGGGCAAGGTTTTCCGCCGGCGCGGGTATTACAGGTAAAATCCGCGACGCTGAGATAAGACTGAACGATGGTTCGAAATCGGTGAGCAAGAAAAACACAGGTTTTGTCCCTCTTATAAATTTCAGCTTCAGATACCGTCTTGGCAAAAATTTGACAATCATTGCAGACGGAGACGCTCTGGCGGCGCCCCAGGGCAGGGCGGAAGATGTTTTTTTCGGCGCTATTTTTTCGCTCAGCCCAGTTATTGACCTGAAAGCCGGTTATAGAATTCTCGAAGGTGGCGCTGACAACGATGAGGTCTATAATTTTACTCTCGTCAATTACATTTCCTTCGGCGTGATAATCGGTATCTGAAGATGTTTGAGTCAGAGATTATATTTCAGGCCGGAGATCTGAAAGGGTCGGAGACCTGAAAAGGTCAGAGACCTGAAACATACATATCGTAATAATAGCCTTTTTTATACATAAGCTCTTTATGCGTTCCTCTTTCAATTATTCTGTTTTTGTCTATTACGAGTATGTAATCGGCATTTTTTATTGTCGAGAGCCTGTGGGCTATTACTATTGATGTTTTCATAGTGCTGATTTTCGATACAGTTTCCTGAATGGTTTTTTCAGTCCACGTGTCGACATTGCTTGTAGCCTCGTCAAGTATAAGAATGTTTCTGTCTGAGAGAATAGCCCGGGCTATCGATATGAGCTGTCTCTGACCTGCGCTTATATTCGTTGAATCCTCTGAGATTACTGTCTCGTATTTTTCCGGAAGGCTTTCTATGAAATCTTTTATTCCGGCTGTCTGTGCGGCTTTTTCGACTTCCTCGAAAGAGGCGTCATGCCTGCCGTATTTGATGTTATCCTTTACTGACCTTGAAAAAATAAAAGGCTCCTGCAGGACTACACTGAAATTCTTTCTGTAGGATTCCAAAGAGATTTTATCAATGCGTTTTCCGCCGAATTCTATCTTTCCCCGAACCGGGTCATAGAATCGGGAGATGAGTTTTACTACTGTCGTTTTACCTGCCCCCGTAGGACCGACAAGCGCCACTGTTTTGCCTGATTCAATTGTCAAGTTTATATCTTTGAGGACATCAATGTCCCCTGTGTAGGAAAAATCGACTTCCCGGAATTCAATACTGCCGTCAGATGATTCGGTTTTTATGAGTTCGTCTGAATAATTTTCCTTCTCTCTGCACAAGATTTCTCCTATCCTCTCCGAACTCGCAAGAGCTGACTGCATGTGATTGTATAGTTCAGCCATCGCCCTAAAAGGCTGAAAAAACCGCCTCGTGTATGCAATTATACCCGCAAGAGCCCCGATGGTAGCCCCTCCGTTGATGACGAGAATGCTGCCGCCCAGGATTATTATGCCGATGCTCGCTGCTCCGAGGGCATGAAGAGTCGGGGGAAGTATCAGGGAAATAAGTTCTGATCGGAATTCAATTTTCCTCGCTCTTTGATTTATTTTTTCGAATTTTTCTATGTATTCGTTTTCTTTTCCGAAAGACTTTATAGTCTTTATGCCGCTGAAGTTTTCTTCGAGAAATGAACTCATTTCGCCGGCTACAGCTTGATTTTCCCTGAAAATTTTGCGTGAAAGCTTAGCCACGATGAAAGTTACAATAAAAATCACTGGAATCGTGGAAAGAGCGAGAAGAGCGAGCCTCCAACTTATCCAAAACATCGCCAATACTGTTCCTGTGACGAAAACGGTGTTGCTGAGTATTTCAGAAAAACCCTGTGAGAGAAAATTATTCACGTTTTCAACATCGTTGCTTATCCTCGAAAGAACATCTCCTTTCCTCATCTTGTCGAGAACATCGAATATTAGTTTTTGAACGTGGGAAAAAATCCTTACCCTTAAGTCTTTGAGAACACTCTGAGAAATCCTCACCATTTCGACGGATCTTAAATAGCTGAAGACGAGTTGCAGAACAATGACGGCGAAAAAAATCACAGATAAATTCTTTAGTCCTTCAAAGTCTTTTTTCAGAATGAAATCGTCTATTGCTATTTTTATGAAGTAAGGAGTGGCAAGAGAAATCAATCCTGTCGCCAAGACGAGAAACAATGTGATTAAGAGTTGTGCCCTGTAGGGGAGAAGATTCGAAAAGAGCAGAAAAAACGCTTTTTGCGCGTTTTTCGGTTTTTCTATCTTTGCCCTCTGTCCTCTCATGTTTCATATCCCTGTGATGTATAAACTTCTCTGTATAGTTTGCATTCTTCGAGCATTTCGGAATGTTTTCCGGCGTTGATGATTTTGCCTCCGTGAAGAAAGGCTATTCTGTCTGCTTTTTTTATGGAAGATATCTTCTGGGAAACTATTACTGTAGTCATCCCGGCTCTGTATCTGAGAAGTTTGTCGAGCAGGCGGGATTCTGTTATTCTGTCGAGTGAACTGAAAGAATCGTCGAGTAAAAGAACAGGTTTATTTGAAACGAGAGCTCTCGCTATCGCTATTCTCTGCCTTTGTCCGCCCGATATGTTGATGCCGCGCGGCATTATTTCAAGCTCCATGCCGCCGGAGCTGGCATTTACAAAATCATTCAGTTCCGAAATGTCGGAGATCTCATCGAGTTCATCATCTGATATTCTGTCTGCATCAAAAAGGATGTTGTCTTTGACCGACATCCTGAAAAGAACAGGATTCTGAAAAACGACGGCAATTTTATTCCTAAGTTCACTGACGGGGATCCGTGATGTTTCAACGCCGTCTATCTCAATACCGCCCTCCTGAGGAAAGTAAAAACCGGCTATAAGATTCAGAAGAGTAGTCTTGCCACAGCCGGTAAGCCCTATAATTCCAAGAGTTTCTCCTTCGCGTATGTCGAGGTCGAGGCCCGAAAGAAGAGATGCTCCTTCGGTATGAGAAAATGACAATCCGCGGATTTTGACTTTTCCACGCTTTATAAGAGCTTCCGAATAGGTTTCTCTTTCGTCTCTGGGGATGGAGAGAATTTCTTTGATCCTCTGGGAAGACGCACTGGCCTGGGCAAAAATTGTCATTGACATACCGAGCATCATTAGAGGAAACATTATCATAAAAAGGTAATTCGTCAGCGCGACAAGATTTCCTATCGCAAGCCTATTGCTGAGAACTTCCTTGCCTCCTACCTGGAGTATAATGAGGATGCCAAGGTTGATCACGAGCATAAAAAGCGGAAATGCCGTCGCCATGAGTTTACCGACTTTTACCGATAGATTCTTGAGTTTATCGGCTTCGGCGCCGAAATTCTCTATTTCTTTCTCTTCTGCGGAAAATATCTTGACAACGCTTATGCCCGCAAAATTTTGCTGTATTGTCGAATTCATCTTACCGAGCTGGTTCTGGACTTTAAGAAACAATTTTCTGGCGGACACGGCGAAGAAGGCGAAAAGAGAAGCGTTGATCAATGTCAGCAGAAGAACTAAAAAACCTATTTTTATATCTATCCTGAAAATCATAATGTTGCTGCCGACAACGAGAAGTATTCCCTGAAACATCATTCTGAATCCGAACGAACTGAGGCGTCGTATCTGGGAAGTGTCGCTGTAAACCCTTGTCATGAGCCTGCCGGTCTGCAGTTTGTCTATGCGCGAAAATTCTAGGGAGAAAACGTGTTTCATCAGGGCGGACCTCAGTTCTTTTGTGACTTTGGAACTCGCTCCGGTGAAAAGAATGTTCGCAAAATTCTGAAAACCCGCTCTGGTCAGCGCAAGTGCTATTATTCCCAAGCCGCAGATAACGGTCAGCCTGACATCAGCGCGCGCGATGCCGGAATCAATAGCTTTCTGAGTCACCATTGGGATGAAAAGTTCAGCGATTATGCCAACAGCTACGAGGAGAAATGCGGGAATCAGCACCCGGAGATGAGGCTTGAAAAAGCCGTAAACGGATACATTATCAGCAGTTTTCATGATTGTAAGGAATGATTCTATCAAAACGAAGCACGATTGGTCAAATAGATGATCCCTTTGATTTGAAATGAAAACTTTTACCCTAATGTTTTTTATGATAAAAATGACAGTGAAGGAAAGGATGATATAGAAAGGAGGAAAAGTTGAATGAAAAACCGGATTTTTATAAAATAGCTTCCAATGAGATAGATAAAATACTGTCCGGAAATTACGCAAAAGAGGAAAAGTTAAAGGCTTTATGCGATTGTCTTGCCCATAATTTTGAACTATATGACTGGGTCGGATTCTATAGAGTCAGAGAAGATGATACTTTAGAACTCGGACCTTTCACAGGAGAGCCGACTGAACACAAAAAAATACCCATGGGCAAAGGAGTCTGCGGAAGAGCTTTTCTGGAAAAAAAGACTCTTGTAATAGGAAAAGTCGAAAACGAAGAAAACTATCTCAGCTGCAGCCCGAAAGTAAAATCAGAAATCGTAGTGCCTATCTACAAAAACGGCGGGATTGTTGCGGAAATAGACATAGATTCACACCATGAAAACGCCTTCGATGAAAAGGACAGAAAATTTCTTGAGATAACAGCTGAAAAAACCAGCTCTTTGTTCTGATTCTTGACCCAAGGCTTTAGAGTAAAAAGCGCTTAACCGTCAGCAGACCTCAAGATTCTCGAGTTTTTTGTAATATTCATATCTGTGAGTCACTGCCTCCTGAGCTTTTTCGAGGAGAATTTTCGCGCGTTCAGGCATTGTCGTCTTTAAGGAACGGTATCTGTTTTCGTTGTAAGCGTATTCCTCAAAAGGTATTTTTATCTCTTTTGGAGCGTCAATCACGAGAGGGTTCTTTTTCTCGTCGCAGAGCGAGGGATTATATCTGTAAAGAATCCAATATCCTGAATTTACAGCGTAAGACTGGGCTGTTTTCGCTTTGCGCATGTCTATGCCGTGATTTATGCAGTGAGAGTATGCGATTATAAGAGAAGGGCCGTTGTAGCTTTCAGCTTCAGTCACCGCTCGTATGGTCTGGTTGTAATTGGCAAGCATTGCGACTTGAGCCACATATATATATCCGTAACTCATTGCCAAAAGTCCGAGGTCTTTTTTAGGGAGAGGTTTTCCCGCGGCCGCGAATCTCGCAGTTGCTCCGAGCGGTGTAGCCTTTGACATCTGTCCGCCCGTATTCGAATAGACTTCAGTGTCGAGGACGAGGACATTGACGTTTTTGCCACTCGCCAGAACGTGATCCAGTCCGCCGTAGCCGATGTCGTATGCCCACCCGTCGCCTCCGAAAATCCATATGGATTTTTTTACGAAATAATCGAGAATCTCGTATAAGCGCGCGCTCTTTTCGTCTTTGTATTCAGGCAGAAGCCTTCTCAGTTGGGAGATGTAATCCCTGACTAGTTCGACGCTTATCTGGTTGTCCTGCTTTTCTTCGAGAATGTTTTTCAGGATCTCTTTCAGAGGATGATTCTCGCCTATCATTTCTTCAGAAAGCTCCAGAGCGGCGCTTCTTAGTTTTTCTGAAGCCAAGAACATGCCGTAGCCGAATTCAGCGTTATCCTCAAAAAGTGAATTGCTCCAGGCTGGACCTCTGCCGTCGCTTCTTGGCGTATATGGAGTAGTCGGCAGGTTTCCGCCGTATATTGAAGAGCATCCCGTTGCGTTGGCGATTAAAGACCTGTCTCCGTAAAGTTGAGTGATCAGTTTAATATAAGGCGTCTCTCCGCATCCCGCGCATGCTCCTGAAAATTCGAACATAGTCGGCAAAAGCTGAGTGCCTTTCAGCGTCTTTCTGTCTATGAATTTTTCGTCCGTTTCAGGGATTTGAAGGAAATACTCGAAGTTTGCTTTTTCAGTTTCCCTGTGTTTTATAAGTCTTTCAAACTCAATAGTCCTGTATTCCGTTCGGTTGCCTTTTTCGTCTTTTCTCCTGCCGGGACAGTTCTCAATGCAGAGTCCGCAGCCGGTGCAGTCTTCCGGCGCCACCTGGACTGTCCAGAGCATTTCGGGAAACTGCTTGGATTCGATGCTTCTGAAAGATTTTGGAGCTTTTTCTGCCCATTTCTTTTCGAATATTTTGACTCTAATTGCTGCGTGAGGACAGACATAAGAACAAGTGGCGCATTGCAGGCAGGAGGCCGGGTCCCAAATCGGTATATCCACGGCGATGTTGCGTTTTTCGTATTTTGTAGTTCCGCAGGGAAAAGTTCCGTCGCAGGGCATCGCGCTTACGGGAACTTCGTCTCCTTTCATTTCAAAAATTTTGAGAGCTACTTTCTTTACATATTCCGGAGCGTTTTGGGGTATGTCGAATTTCCTTTTTTTAACTGAAGTGACTTTGCCATGGATTTTGATTTCGTAAAGATTTTCAAGAGCGGAATGAACGGCTTTAATGTTCATCTCGACGACTTTTTCTCCTTTTGAACCATAGGTCTTTTTTATTGAATCTTCAATAGCCGAAATATATTTTTCGCGGGGGAGAATTTTCGAGATCTCGAAAAACGCCGTCTGCATTATAGTGTTGATTCTTGTCCCTAATCCTATTTTTTCGGCAAGGGAAATCGCGTCTATGGCATAAACCTTAAGGTTTTTTTTGATTATGTCGCCCTGAAGTTCAGAAGGGAGTGAGTCCCAGACCTGATCTTTATCGTAAGGAGTGTTCAAAAGAAGAACTCCGCCCTTTTTAATGCCTTGGGCGACATCATATTTGTCGAGAAAAGACGGATTGTGAACGGCGACAAAAGAGGGATTGTGGACAAGATAATGACTGAGTATAGGTTTAGGGCCGAACCTGAGGTGGCTTACTGTGACTGCGCCCGATTTTTTTGAATCATAGACAAAAAATCCCTGCGCGTGAAAATCAGTGTTCTCTCCGATTATTTTTATGCTGTTTTTATTGGCTCCGACGGTTCCATCTGCCCCGAGGCCGTAGAACTTGCCTTCGAATCCTTCGTGTTCAATTGAGAAATCGTGATTGTAGAGAAGGGAAGTGTTAGAGACATCGTCGACTATGCCGAGAGTGAAGTGGTTTTTGGGTTTTTGTTCAGAAAGGTTCCCAAAAACTCCTTTGACCATTGCAGGCGTGAATTCTTTTGAACTCAGCCCGTATCTGCCTCCGTAGATTTTAGGTTTGGCGAATTTCATTTCACCGCTTTCCGACAATTCGCTTACAGCAGTGGATATATCGACGTAAAGAGGATCTCCGACTGAACCCGGTTCTTTTGTCCTGTCGAGGACAGCCACTGCTTTGGCGGTAAGGGGAAGCGCCGAAAGAAAAGCTTTTTTGTCGAATGGCCTGAAAAGTCTTACTTTGATGACTCCGACCCGCTCTTTTTTATCCGCAAGATAACGGACAGTTTCTTCGGCGACATCCGCTCCAGAGCCCATTATGACAATGACTCTTTCTGCTTCAGGATGACCGATATACTCAAAGAGTTTATATTGCCTTCCTGTCAGTTTGTAGAATTTATCCATCGCGTCCTGAACAATGGACGGAACTTTGACGTAAAACGGATTTACTGTTTCCCTGCCCTGGAAATAGACATCGGGATTTTGAGAAGTCCCTTTTATTGTCGGCTTTTCAGGATTGAGAGCTGTTTTTCTGAATGCATCGACGTCTTTCTGGTCTATCATCTCCCCAATGACTGAAAAAGGCACTTCCGATACATTTTGTATTTCATGAGACGTTCTGAAGCCGTCGAAAATATGAAGAAAGGGAATTCTCGACTTCAATGCGGAAGACTGGGCTATAAGAGCCATGTCCATAGATTCCTGCGGGTTAGAAGAAAAAAGAAAAGCATATCCCGAGGAACGGACCGCCATCACGTCGCTGTGGTCTCCGAATATGGAAAGCGCCTGGCAGGATACCGATCTCGCCGCGATGTGAAAAACAGTCGGCAGGAGTTCGCCTGATATTTTTAGCATGTTTGGAAGCATTAAAAGAAGACCCTGAGAAGCGGTGAAAGTCGATGTCAGTGCTCCCGCTGAGAGAGAGCCGTGTATTGCTCCTGAGGCTCCGCCTTCGGACTGAAGCTCGGCTACGACAGGGACGTTCCCCCAAATATTTTTTTTCTTCTGCGATGACCATTCATCCGCTAGTTCTCCCATAGTGGAAGAAGGAGTGATGGGGTATATCGCTATCACCTCATTTGTTGCGTGAGCAATATAAGCGGCGGCTGTGTTGCCGTCGATCATGATTATTTTTGCGTCAGACATGAATCCTCCGTATTGAATAATAAAGTGAAAAAAACAACAATTTTATATATTTTAGCATATTAATCACAATATTCAATCCTAATTGTAAATCGCTTGAGTATAGATTATCCCTGAAAAGCGCATTGATTCTCTTTACAACAGCCTTGCCACGCGCCTTTTTATCTGATATATAAACATCTCTAAAATCTTAATTCAGACGAGGTAAAATGAAACTATTATTTATCCTTTTGCTGCCGTTTTCTCTTTTGTCTCAGACGGAACGTTATTCCGGAGTTGACTTAAGGGTCAAGAGTTTTTACGGATTGCTCGGAATAGGATATGCCAAAACATATTTTCCGAGTGAGATATCCCGCGGAATTGAAGAAGAAAGAAATTTAAATAATTACTGCCTGTCGGGAAAAGCTGGAATATACGTTCCCTGGCTCAACAGAAGCACTTTGATAGGGTTCATGACCAATGTTTTTTACGAGAGGTATTACAAAAGCAGTTTGACAGGATACGGGGCAAATACTGAAATACTCTCCGGAACATTCGGATTGGATCTGGCTGTATATCCTTTTTCATGCGCCGGAAAAGGGCCTTATTTTCACGTTTTGAACGGATTTTCTAAGACAAAATTCAATACCGATTTCGGTTACGACGGCATGACGCCATACGGATACGGATTGACAGCCGGAATTGGAGCCGGCATTCCTTGGATGGTGTCATACCCTGAGCATTTGAATTTGTCGCTGGATTACGACTACAGAAAAACTGGTTCAGAAGAGATAAAAACTTTGAGTTTTTATGTTTCCGTCGGAGGATTTTTTTAGAAGTTGAAATCAAAAAAAAGGCAGACGAAAACCTCTGAGAAGAAATCTGTCGAGACTCCAGCGCCTGACATTTCATTTCTGGCGGATTTTTTAACAAGCGGGAAAAAAATATTTTTTCTGACTGGCGAGCCGGGATCGGGAAAGTCTTTTTTACTCGATTCATTTCTCAATAGCGAAGACTTTGAAAAAACCGGCTGCATTGCCTTTAAATACACAATAGACGATTCGAAAAAACTTGCACTTCCGTCGGATTTTTTAGATCTAATATCTGCGACCTTGGACAGTGTTTATGGACTCAAGGGTTTTGAAAGAGGAGAAACCGTTTCGGATAAAACCCGGAGGCTTTATGACCGTTTTAACACCGTCAATGGTTTTGAAAACCCCGTGAAAACACTTCTCATTATTGATAATGCCGAAAAATATCCTGAAATCACAAGGTTTATACCAGACTCCAGCGAGTGGTTCAAAACCATCATTTCTTCTGCTCCTGAACAACTTCTCCTGTCCTGGAGCAAGAGATGGGAAAAAACAGAAATAGAAATAGCGGATATTAAAAAAGGCGATCTGTCCGGGGTGTTGTCTTTTTTAGAGCATAAAGCCGGCAAAAAATACGTAAAACCGGAGGCGCTCTATTCCGAAGCGACGCCTCTGGATCTTTTACTGTCAGCAACGGCGCTGGAAATAACCCGGAGCACAGAATCCGAGGGTTTTTATGATTTAGAAGCTTCCTGCAGAAAGATATGCCGCTGCGTTTTTTCTGACAAAGACAGAGTTGACGAAGCCTTATTGATAAAACATCTTTCGCTTTGTCCCTATCCCGTCTCCGGAAAATTGCTCTCATCTATATTGGTCATGGGACAGAATAGTATTGCCGGAACAGCCGACAGATTGACCGGACTTATTGACAAGAAAAAAACTAGCAACAATGATTTTTTATACAGCTTGATCTTTCCTTCATTCAGGAGTTTTGTCAGAAAAGAATTTTCGGAGGAGATTGAAGAGATTTCGTCGAAATTCGAAAGATTCCTGAGAGAGGAAAAAAACGATATACAGGCAGAATTAAGGAAGGATTTATTCAGGATTCTGGCATTTTTAAAGTCAGAAGCCTTGAATACGGGAAAAAGAATTGATCCTGATTTCCTGAAATCATTCGCTGTGGATATGTATATGCAAACTTCCGATTCTTATGTCCCGACAGGCTTGATATCGGAAGCTGTCCTTCAAAATACTATGTCCTCTCCCAGGAATTCGGACACCGAGAGCGAACTATTATCCCTTCTTCTTTTTTCAGAAGAGATGACTACAGCCAAAAACAGGGAAAACGAAAAAATTGCATCATTTTTCAGAAAGTTTTTCAGGGAAAAACCGGATGACCTTCAGGAAGCTCTCCAGATAATGAATAAACTAGACGATGCCAGTTATTATGGTTTTGCTGTGTTAATATCTTTGGGACTTTCGGGAAAAAAAAATCAGGACGTGAAAAAAGACCGAGCCTCCATGAAAAGCTTATTCAGTATTGTCTTCACCAGACTTTCTGAAGGAACTGCCGATTGGAGATATTTTTTTTCAGATAAATTCATGGCTTTCTGGGTCCATAAAGTTCTCTGTGAAGAAAATTCCGAAGATGTCTGGAGGTTTCTGACCCTCGGCGTTATCGAAAGCGAAGAGAAAGATAAAATTATCCTCAGAATAACTGAAGAAATGCTTGCTCTCAAAGATCCTGACGGCGCTTTTACGCTTGCAAGGAAAATATCCGATCCTGCTTTACGGGCTCGTAAATATTCTGAAATAGCAATGATTCTCGCCCAATCCGATGACCCATCTAGAGCCATGAGAATATTGATGACGACGGAAGAGATAGTCAACAGGTCTTCTGTTTTGTCGCTCGTCTCCAAAAAGTTGGCTTCAATGGACAGTCTTGAAGAAGCTCTTTCCATAGCCGAAAGCATTGAAGATCCTGATGACAGGTTTTCTTCTCTGTCTTTCGTCGCTGTTTCTTATTCACAGAAAAAAAACGACGATTCTCAAAACGGGAATCTTTACATGAATAAAGCCCTCAGATTGACCGATAAAATTGACGATGCTTACCTAAAAAACAAAACAGTGGCTCAAATAGCTGTAAAAACCTCAGCCCTGGAACTCTCGAAGGGATTGAAGATTTTGGAAAGAATAGCCGCAGATGACCACGAGATGAAATCTTGGGCGATTTCAGAAATAGCAAAACATCTCTCTTCTAACAAAGAAAACGAAAAAGCCATGCAACTGATAGCGGATATGCCGGACAATATTTACAAATCGAGCGCTTTGTCCCATGTCGCAAAAAATCTCTATAACAACGGAATGACTGAAAAAGCTCTTGAGACGGCTGATAAAATCCCGTATTTCGGGTATAGATTTCAGACTCTCTTTGAGATATCCAGAAACAGCGCTTCGAATGAAGATTCCCGTGACCCCCCCCTGCCTGTTCCTGATTACTCCGAAAAAGAAAAGAACGATCATGAGGAAAAAATAATTGATTTTCTCGCTTCAGGAAACCTGGAGAAAGCGTATAAAAAAATCATTACACTCGAGAACCAGAGTGAAAAAATTGAAATTTTTATAAAAATAGTTGGGTCAGGAAAAGAAATCGAAAACAGGGAAGAAAGAGAACTTTTTTTCAGCACAGCGACAGGGCTTTTGAAAAAAATGAAACTTGATCTGAGCGCTCACCTCAGAGTTTTGTCGCTTATTGCCTGCGCTATGTCGGAAAAGGACAGGGCTGAAACTGCACTCATTCAGATGGCGGAGGATCTTTCCGAAAAAAGCTTTTTAGGCGGAAGCTCTCTTAAGGCTCAACTTTTGAAAGACATTTCAGATCATTTGACAAGATCCATTAATCTGACAATGACTTACCAGCTCATTGAAAATCCTGAGGAATTCAAGAGCAAAACCGAATTGCTCGAATCTCTCGTAAAATTATTTATAGAGTCTTCGCAAATTCAATGCGTTGCTGAAATTTCGGAAAATCTTGCCGAGTCGCCGGTTAAAAGCAGAATTCAGACTGAAATTGCCTGGAGTTATATGCTCAACGGTGAAAAGAGGAAAGCGCTGGAATTATTAAAAAAGATTGACAACCAAATTGAGAGTGACGATTCCATATCGAAAATAGCCGAAAAAACAGCTCTTCTTATAGGGCCTGAAGAATCTTTCAGCGTAATTGAACTAATTTCCCAGGAATGGATGAAAAAAGAAACGGTCGCAGTAATAGCTCTGGATTTCGCGAAAAGACGCGATTATACAAATGCTTTGATTTTTACAGAAAAAATGCAGGACAAAGCCAAAAAAACAGTTTTGCTCGCCCAGATCGCCTGTGCCGCATTTTCCGGAAAAGACAAGGAAGATTACGAAAAAGCCTTAAACATGTCCTTTATATTATCGGATTCCATCTCTTGCGAAAAGCAAAAATCAAGAGCTCTTTCTGAAGTCGCATCTTGTCTCCTCAAAAGCGATTTAGTAGATAAGGCGATTGAAGTCTCAGAGAATATTAAAGACCCTTTCGAGAAGTTTCAGACCATTATGTTCCTTGAGAACTGGATGCTTCAAAAAGGATACAGTCAGAGAGCTTTGGAACTGTCGGATCACGTTTATGATCTGCTGAATTACATTGAAGATCCGGCAGAGAAATCCGAAGCTTACTCCGAATACATCAGAAATCTGATCGAAAAAGGAGATGTCGAAAAAGCAGAAAAAATAAACCATGAAGTCCCCTGTGAAGAGAAAAAAGCGGGACTGACGGCTTTGATGACAATAAACTCATTGAAAAAGGGCGAATCGGCGAAAACCTTTCTTTTGCTGAGGACGATGTTTGAAAGGGCTGAAAGGATTCAAAACCGTAAAAACAGGGCTAGAACGCTCGAGGACATATTCATAATGTTTATAAGAGAAAATCTTCTTCCAGAACTGAAAAAGTATATGATGATGTCTTATATGACTCCGGAATTTGGAGAAGATTCAATGAAATCCCTCTACAGCGCTTTGATAGGTTCGGGTTTCACGGAGAGGAATAAAGTTCTCGATT
>JAFGIG010000137.1 GCA_016929715.1 Caldifarciminota bacterium | reverse complement strand
TACGGATGACGGAAGAGAAGAAATCTCTCCTTTCAGGGAGGCGAAATACGATTCAACGGAAGACAGCAGATCGTTTTGGTTCTGCTTTGACAGTTCTTCGAAGCGTTTGAATAATTTTTCCCTTTCTTCGTTTTTTTTATAGTCGTTGTTTTTTAAATATTCAAGTATTTCTTTGTAGTTGGGCTCTGAAGATATCTTTTCAAGATAAGAGGAGACCGAAGAAAGATAAGAAGAAATGTTTTCAGTGAAAAGAGCCTGGCTTTTTTCAATGGAATTCTTTATGTCGACAACGAGGGTATCGTAATAGTCTTTTTCGTTTTTTCCGAGTTCATTTATGACGTTTTCAATTTTATTGAAATCAATTTTTTGTTTAAGCTCAGTCAGTTCAGAAAGGGTGTTTTTAAGCAAACCGATCAAGTCTCCGGATATGAAAACTTCCGACGAAGAATGAATCTCGTCGAGAACTGAAGAGGACTTCGTGAGCAATCCCACTATTGAATCGGCAGCTGTCCAATAATTGTCAATTTTCTTCGATATAGGTTCGAGAGTTTGGCTTATCTTTTCAGGAATGGCAGATATGCTTTCGCTTACAGATGATGCTCCCTCTCCGATATTTTGACTCGAAGGCAGTTCTTTTATCTTTTCGTTTAAGATATTCTGGCCGGTTCTTATGTCTTCAAAACATGTTTTTAAGGACTCGGATTTTTCATTGAGTTCTTTGAGCACTCCCACAATTTCGAGAATACCGCATCTATCCTCATTCTGATTGTAAAAACTGCAATCGGGGCCGCACTCTTTTATTTCTCCGGGTGTCGATGAAAATGGACAGTTCTTCATAGTTCCTCAATTGCTTTTTGAATTGTTTTTTCATCTAATAAGCTGCTTTTTTTTCTTATCTTTGTGTATATCAAAGAAGGGGAATCGGAAAGAATTTTTCCTGCGAATTCACTGTATAATTTTTTCTCTTTATCGTTTAAGTATTTTTCTCCCGATTTCATTACAGAAAGAGCCGAGACGAAGTCAGACATTTGAGCGTGACAGGCAATCAGAATCTTTGAGATCTTGCCCATGTTTTCGCTTTTAGGTTTTAGAGTTTTTACGAGGTTTATGGCAAGAGGATAATCGCCTAAGGCGAGCATGCATTCGCATTTTTCAAGCTTTGCCTCCTCTGTGGTGTCGCTCTTGAGCACTTCGAGCGCAATCTGAGGAAAGCCCGATAGCCTGATTTTTTTTGCCAGAGACAATCTATCAGACGATTTTACAACCCTCTTTATCTCTTCGATTCTTTTTTCATTTGTCCATTGAAAGAATTTTTCGGGTCCTACTATTTCCCTGAAAGATTTAACGAAACCCATGGATTTTTTTCTGTCATGCGATATCACATAGTCAAGAGCGAGATTCAGGATTTGTTCTTTCTGAGAAACACTCAGATCAGCTTTTTCCAGCGCTTCGGCTTTTTTGACAGCCTGCTGAGACATGTTTTTCCTTATCATCATGCCGAGCAGAACGATATGAAGGTCGAAAGTTTCGCCTGAAATCTGCATTTTAGAAAACCTGAAAAGGATTTCTTTGATTACTGACTCAGGAAGAGACTCTTCGATATTTTTGAGTATTGAAGCGCATTGGTCGAAATTACTTTTTTCCGCCATAATAAAGCATCTTAGAACATCTGACCTGTAATCGTCTATCTGTTGAAGATGAGGAAGAATCTCGTCGCCAAGGCCGTTATTGAGGTCGAATGCTCTTGAAAATGAATCCACTGCTTTCTCGAACAACCCCTGTTCGGCGGCAAGAATACCGTGTTTGAGGAAAATGTCGGGATTTAAGAAACCTTTGTCAATAATTTCTTCAGTGAGTTTTGTCAGAACTTCGGCTTCGAAAAGATCTTTTGTCTTTGTTTTGAGCAAAATGTCTATGGCTTCATCAAAACGGTCGTTTCTTATGCAAATCTCTGCCCAAATGAGCTTATATATAGTCTTTTCGGGATCGGTATGGATTTTCTTTTTAGAAAACTCCGTTATGGACCTGTTTGAAGGGTTATTCGAGATGATTTTTTTTATTGTCGAATACAAAACATCGAATCTCTGGCATATATCAGAAATAGATATCATTATGCCGAGATTTTTTTCCGAATCGCTGTTTGTAATGATTTTTTCCATTTCTTCGAGGGATTTAATCGCAAAAGATTCATCGTAAGATACCGCGAGCTGGAATTCGACTGCTGCTTTGTCTAACTCACCCTCTGACGAGAGGATTTTGCCCAAATAAAATCGGAGGCTGGCGTCGGTGGGCGCCCCTTGAAGCTGAAACTGAAATTCCTTTATCACTTTGTCGGGGGAGACATAGGATTTAGTGTAAAGCTCGAACAGCAAAGCTGATGAATTTTCGTATTTACCCGATCTGGAATACGCCTTTGAAAGTATGTAGAGAATTTTTGGGTCTTCTGAGGTTTTTCTGATTTTTTCGAGAAGTTCTATTATCTGATCCGAAAACTTGGAAGAAAGATCCAGACTCTTAGATATATGATTCAAGCCGCTTTTTACATTTCCTGTTTCGAAAGCGACCTGACCTCTTATAAGATTAAAATACGACTTGTCCTCGGGAGGAAGTTTCTCTGGAATTTTTTCCATTTCGATTTCAAGCTGGGAAAAAAGCTTTCTCTTGAGGAGAAAATCCAGATATCCGAACAAAACTCTGTAATCGTCGGGGTAATGGTTTTTAAGTTTTTTGAAAAGGTCGAGAGTCCATGTGTCTTCTTTAGGATAGTCCATCAGATCGCGAAGTTTGTCGAGAGCGGAAGATAAATTCTTTTTTCGGAGCAGGATTATAATGTTGTTTTTCAGGACTTCTTTATTTTTTGGAAATTTGGAGGAAACTTTTTCGAGAAGATCCGTTGTCAGATCTTTAAGGTCCTGATATGAACGGTTGAGTATTTGAATGTATTTTAGAGCGTTTTCGGGGTTTTCTGATTTTATTGAAGACAAAATTTCAGCAATCAGAGATATGTCCTGTCTCTGAATCTTTTCAGTAAACACGGAAGCTATGCTGTGCAGGTTTTCGCTGATTTCAGGGTATATCTCGCTCAGGATATCGATTTTTATTAAAAGCTCTATAATACTGGATTCATCTCTGTCCAGGAGAGATTCAGACTTCTTTATCGCCAGACCAAGGTTCTTAAAAGCCGCGGACAATATAAATGAGACATTCAATTTGAGGTTGTCAGGAAATCTTTCCATGAGAGATGAGCAAATTTCATATGCGTACGCCGCTTCTTCAGTTTTTCCTGAAAAAAGCAAAAAGTCGGAAATCAAAATTGCTTTGTCGACAGTCCCTCTTTGTGAGTTAATCATGCCGAGAAGGAATAGGGCTTTGTGGTTTTCAAGATTCTGTTCGGTTATATCAAGAAGATATGTTTCTATCCTGTCAAGCGATTCGGGATATTCTTTCAGAAGTTTTTCCGCGATGTCGACGCAGCCGTCGTAGTCGCCTTTTTTCATGAAGACTTCGGCTGAGAGATAATAAATCTGTTCGTTTGGGGATTGGAGAAGAGTGCTGATTTTTTCCGATATCCAACCCAGGTATTCTGTTTTGTCTGCAAAAAACTCAAGTTCCGAAGAAGCTTCGGCGAATTTTTTTTCAGTCATGAGCTGATCTATATATTGCATTCTCGCTTTAATGTTCTTTCTGTCTGTCTGAAGCATTGATTTAAGGTATTTTTGCTCAATTTCTTTCGAAAGGTTTGATCTGTTGACAAGTTCGAGAGCTTTGTCCTGGTTGTTTGTATTGATATATAGATTGAAAAGATAATCCATTGATTCAGGTCCGAGCTGTGTTTTAGATTCAAGAATGGTGATAATTTTATCGGCGCAGCCCGGGTCTATCTGAAGGGCTTTGCTGAAAGAATCTATCGCTTCTCTTTCCCTGCCGAAGTTGAGGTAAAATTTTCCGAGATAAATGTGAGAAAGAGGCGATCTGTATTCGCTTTTTGCTGTCCAAGCGAGATGCCCTGTTATTAAATCGGCTTTGTCGGGAAATTCAGATGCGATTTCTTCAAAAAGATTTATAGCCGATTCTTTATCCGTGTATAAGGTCAGAGATGCTATCGATAGCAAAAGAGAAGCTCTTTTCTTTGTGTTGGTTGTGCCCACGGGAAAATTGTTCAAAACGGCATTTTTAGCCGCGATTTCCTTGCTGATATAGTCTTTCGGAACATCTTTGAGAAAATCGTTGGCTTTGTCGAAATCTCCGAGCTCAAGATACAAAGTGGCTATGAAAACAGAGACTTCGGCGATCCTGTTGCCCAGAAAAAATCCGTCTTCCGCCCTGCTTATGGTGTTTTGAATATTTTCCGGCGCGAGCATATGAGCGTTTGTGAGGTTTCTCGTCGCGATTGGCATATTCATTTTTGCCTGCATTCTTCCCAGTTCAAGGTATATGGCGTATTCTTCCCTGTTTCTGGATTCCTTGTCGAGGTGATCCAAGGCTTTCTTGTTTTCGCCTTGGTCTTCAAAACTCCTTGCTTTTTCGAGGATTTTGTTTACGTCTTTACCGAGTATGAAATCGAACATAATTAGTATATTTTACAACATCCTGAATACCGGTCAAGGTCAATGAAATATGACTTGCATTTTTTACGCGTCAAAATATAATAAGACAAATGATAAAGGAGGTAAGATGAGACCATATGTTAATGAAGCTGATTGTATCGCCTGCGGTTTATGCAAAGATGTGTGTCCAGCTGATCCCAAGGTTTTTGAGATAGAAGATAAAGCCAAAGTCGTCAATCCCGACGCCTGCACCGGTTGCATGGAGTGTCAGAACAACTGCCCTGTCAGCTGTATTGAAGTAAAGTAGAAATACCGATTTTTTCAGCTCCCCTC
>JAFGIG010000029.1 GCA_016929715.1 Caldifarciminota bacterium | reverse complement strand
GTCCGCTCTGAGGAATTTCAGAATTCTTTTCCTCATCTCTTTTCTTTTGAGGACAATCTCATCGTCATATCCTGTCTTAAACCTATCGAATGCATTGAGCATTTTTTCGGCGAAAACATCGAGTTTCTGCATTCTCGAGCGGACTTTTCTCTCGGGGTCCTGTGTTTTTGTATAGACTTCATCGTAAATGTCTGAGACTCCGTTTACGCCTTTTATGAGAAACAAAATCTCTGTCAGAAAAGCCGGACTGATTTTTCCGATGTCCTTAATTTCGTTCACGGCTATTCTGTAGAGAAGGTTAAGCGCCGAAAACTCCGATATCTGTTCGTTTTTGGTCCTGAAAATATTTTTCAGAACCCTTATGCACTCTTTGGAGTTCTCAATCTCGAGGACATGAAAATTTTGATATGCATTTTCTGGCAAGATGTTTTCAAGTTCATTCTCTATGTGGTTTAAATAGTCAAATATCCTCTTTCTCGCGTCTTTAAGAGAAGAAGAGGATGTAAGTATTTTCATGAACGACGGGTCTGTCTGCCATATAAGATTCAGAATAAATTCAGGGGATTCGTTAAGTATTCTTGAAAGTCCGATCTTTTTAGGCACGGTTTCTTCCAATTGGTTGTATTGGATTTTTTAAGACATACACTTTATATTATATATCTGAAAAATACTATCTGTCAATTCCGCGTTTTGACCCTGAAATATAAAAACCTGCTAAAAGGGCGAAAGGGACAGACAAAAACACAAAAGCGGCACATATCATATTTTCTGACAATGGTCTTAAATCAATTGCAAAGAAATCCGATATCCGGTTTATAGAAAAATACCTTATCTCGGGAATTAGAACAAACTTCGGCAATAAAAACGAGAAAGATAAGGCTGAAAAGCTCAAAAATAACAGCACTGATACTATCTCAAATATTTGAAGTTTTTTCCCGGAGTGAAAAGCTTTGCTTGAGACAAAATAAGACGCGAAAAAAGCGAGAATTAAATTATAAAAAACGATATCTCTGAAAAATATGAAGAACATGAGAAAATAAATAAGGTATAGAGAGAACGAAGATTTTTTATTCATGTAAAAAGCGTTCGCGGACATACACCTGTAGAAATAGAAAACAAACAAAAAGCCTGTCAGGATGGAAAGAGTAATAAAAAAAAATGAAAATGATTTGCTGAAATTAAAAATTTCACATATTAAAGAGGAAAGAAAATAAAATTTAAGCGGAAAAAGAGGAAAAAAAATAAAAGACAACAAAATTTTGTCTTTTTTTCCTATATAAGATTTTTTCACTTTATTTCAAGCCGCCTCATCGTGTTTTATTATTCCAATATCTCAAGAGAACTTTCTACTTTCAATCCTGCTTTGTCAAAAAGCAGACCTACCGGGCATAGTTCAATTGCCTGACCGAGACATTTTTGCAGTTTTTCCCTGTCTTCCCGGGACTTCACCCTCATTACCGTTCTTGCTCTTTCTATTGTCTTTGCGCCTTTTGGTTTATCGGCTTCCACTTCGGTTTCAGCGCTTTGAAATTCAAGCTTCATCTTCTTTGCGAGCATAACAAAAAGGACATTTATGCATCCTGCAAGTCCCATGACCACCAAATCCAGCGGAGTCGGGGCGGAATCGCCGCCGCCGTAGCTTTCGGGCTGATCAGAAATTATCTCATGCCCTTTTCCGTCGTCTATTTTTAACTTGACATTTTCAATCCATTTCGATGTGGCTTTCATTTTCCCTCCTTTTTATACTCATTTTAATATCTCAAGTTATATTCTGTTCTTTACAACGGCATAGTCCTTGAAATTGCTCGGAATCGATCCTTTTGCGTTTTCAAAGAAATGATCCGGATCAATCCCAGCCTCTTTGGAAGCAAAGTAAAGCTCTGTGAGCGCCAGCAGGTAATCTCTGGAGTCCAGTCTGTCACCTTGAATCTTAGCGGCAGTCAACCCTGTCTGGAGCCAGAAAACATCCCCCGTCTTTTTCAGATTTTCTGCTGATTCAAAAACAAGCCCGAGAAGCCTGTTTAACATTCCATTCTTACACTTTAGGGTTTCAAATATTTTTTGTCTTTCGGAATCGGTTGATTTTTCAAAGAATTCGCACATTTCGAGAAAAAAATCTATATCATTTTTTCCTGGAGCACAATATACCATTGCACTATTCTTGGTTTTTTCTTCAATCTCACTAATTCCCAGAATAATATATTCTAAACTTATCTTCACCTCGTGATTCCTTTTAATCTAATAATTTTATACCTTCACTTTTCGCAAATCGGATGATACCAGGTCAATCTCTCTCCGCAAGAAGGGCAAGTCCATTTCTTTTCCTGTTCATTGAGCCATTTATCAATTCCGTTTTGCCTTATAAACTCGAGATTAGGTTTTATGTCTTTGTGATGAGGAAGTTTTTTCTCAAGTCCGAAGACTTTTTTGACGAGTCCCGTCAACTTATGACGCCAGCATGGATATTTTTCGCAGTCCAGGCAAGTCTCAATTCCGGTCTTTTTTGCCGCACATTTTCTTATAAGACAGTGCGAACAACCATCAAAAACAACATCCGTCTTGCATCCGTAGCATTTTATTTCAGATTTTTTAGTATCGAAGGGCAAGGACTGAAATTGTTTCGGAAGTTCACTCCATTGAGCCTTTTGGCCTGTATCCAAACTTTTTTTAAAGGCAGAAAGTATGTCGCAAGCCCCGCAGTAAAGACCGCAGTATGAATCCGGCCTGAATTCGGTCATATTCCTCCTAACACAATTCAATCTGCTATTCTTCTCCGAAACAGTAAAGATATCCGTCGCGCGAGCCGACGTAAACTCTTTTGTCCCATACGACAGGCGTAGATTCAAAGCCGGACTCAAATCTGTCTAAAAGTGTAAAATTGCTCCAGGAATCGTATGCGTATAAAAATACACCGCCGTAACATGCGACAATCAATCTGTCTGAAAAAAGAAGCGGTGTCGAAATTCCCCCTTCGACTCCGTCTTTGAAGACGAGAACAGGGGAGTCGTATAAAGCTATTCCGTCCGGACCCCTGACTTTGCCTCTTTCTGAGTCTAT
>JAFGIG010000028.1 GCA_016929715.1 Caldifarciminota bacterium | reverse complement strand
CAGTTTTCCATCCGAAGAGTTTTTGCCGAAAGATGTGGCATCCTGGGATATAAGTATTATCTCAGAACAGCCTTCGTCTTGAAGGCGGCGGAATTCATTTAAGATACGGTCTGTTTTTCTGCTTCTCAATCCTCCCCTGATATACGGTATGGCGCAGTAAGAACAGGCGTTTGGGCATCCTTCGGATATCTTGACAAGCCCTATATGGGAAAACCCGTATCTTTCCCTTTTGCCATCCAGTTCGGGGAGCCTGAATTCATCGGATTCTTCTAAAGACAGCAGTGTCTTTAAAAAAACCGCCGGATTTGAACCATTCACCCACAAATTTACTTCGGGAAGGTATTTTTTCAACTCGTCCCTGTGCCTTCGGAATATACATCCTCCTGCGACAAGAACGGCGTTTTTCTTTTTGGACGCGGAAAGTTCGAGTATGCTGTCAATAGTCTCCTGCCTGGCTTCTTGTGTAAACCCGCAGCCCATGAATATTATAATATCGGCTTTTTCAGGAGCAGCGGCGGATTTGAAATTGTTTTGGGTCAAAACTGAAGAGACCATTTCCGCGTCTATGTGATTTCTCTGACAGCCGTTGAAGTCTATAAAAAATATTTTCATTCTTGATTTGCTTGTCAAGGGTGTTTATAATCCTCTTTTTCCGCTTGCCGGAGTGGCGAAACTGGTAGACGCACTGGACTCAAAATCCAGCGGAGTTTGCTCCATATGGGTTCGATTCCCATCTCCGGCATTATTTCTCAAATCCTATAATTTGTTCTCCTTCAAAAATATTATCTCCCTTAAAAACATTTTTAAGATTTTCGCAAAGAAAATTATATGCAGACGGCACCGAGGATGTCTTTTTGCCGAATTCTATCTTCCTGATTAAAAAGACCATGCCCGGGGATTTAATTTTCCGGATAATATCCAAAGCCTCGGAAAAACAATCGACTTTAATCTTTTCAACACCGAGTATTTCAGAGAAGATATCCGTGAAAAACTTTTCAGAAGAAGGCTCGGCATCGCTCAAAACTGCAAAATCGTATTCTGATTGTTCCGATAAAGAAAACGAGTTAAGTTCTTTTCGGAGACGGAACAGATCTGAACACGATGAAAAAAAGCCGTGGAACAAATTTTCGTCTGTCATTAAGGGCCTGCATAGATTTTTATCCAAGGTTTGAATCAGAGAGGCGTATAAAAATTTTTTCATATCTGCATCTTCTATATTTTCTATCTCAGAGATTATAAACGCCGCGGACAGTTTGTTTCTCGTAGTCATCTCAAGACCGCGGGATATTTTTCCGTAAACCGGATTTCCCTCTTCTCTTTGCTCATCAATGTCGAGGTTTTCCCTAAAAGCCAGAAAATCCTGTTCCGAAAATTTTACGGATACCGCGTTTCTCACAAAAGACATTCTGCATCGGTGATTCGAGCAAAGCGTTTCTCCTGTCTCTGTCCCCAGTTCGTGTCTGAAAACAACAGTCTCGGCTCCGCATGAAGCGCACCTTTTACCGGTATAATAATACTTTCTCGAGGCTTCGGTAAATTCACCGATTTTTTTCGATATAAAATCACGGATTTTTCTCGTCAGTTGCATTTCGCTTTTTTTATTCCTGAAAGGGATACGGCATAAAATATTTTCAGTGGGACAAGCCGGCTTATAGATAACTCGCCTTCCTGAAGAAAAAAGCATTTTTGAAATATCCACGCCGCTTTGAATGGTTAAAACTGCTCCTGTTTCCCCAAAAGAAGTATTCTTTTCGAGAAAATCTCTTAAAACAAACAAAGTTTTCCTGCATGATTTAGCGGGTATTGCCATTTTCTTTTCAGGGATATCTTCTGCCGTCTCCGACGGTTCTTTTTGAGCCGAATAGACTTTTAATTTCGGGTCCTTCAGCGAAAATCTGAGCCTGTCGCCTTTTTGGACTTCAAGAGACTGAATGAGTTTTTTAGCTCCCAGCAATTTCTTTTTTTCGTCGTCATATTCGGCAAGTATTTTCTCTCCATTTGACTGGATTATTATCTGGGTGCTCGATTCAGGGAAAAATTCATATATCAGCGGCCTCAAAATGACGCAGCCCTCGCTCACTGATTTTTCAGATAATGGCGCAGTTGTGTAGTCCTTTCTCGTTCCGGGCTGGTAAAGAGACCTTGATTTCTCGAATTCCCATTTTTTAAGATGCCAGAACCCTCTCCTCGCAGAGCTGAATCTTTCGTCTTCTGTCAGAGTCGAAGACAGAGTGTTGTTTTTGATTTCTATGCCGAATTTTTCGGTTATAAACTTTTTTAGCTCTCTGAAAAGCATCGGTTTTTGTCTTTCAGACAAAACCGCGTTTATCATTTCAGCGACACTGGAGTGATAACGGCTTTTATTTGATTTTTCAGGAGCTATAAGAGAATTGCCGAGATTAGCGACAATGTTTTTCTTTACCAGCCTTGAAAGTTCAGCGTAAAAGCCGCCGTCGGGGTCAATGTAAATTCCCGACGATTCCGAAATTTGCTTTGCCAGGTCGGTTCTGTGAAGAGGCAGTTTATATGTCTCGAAAAATTCAATTATTCGGGAGGCAAAAAAATCGCCTATGCTGTCTGTAGGAATGTCTTCATTCTTCAAAGCGAAATAGTCGCTTGTCCCCCACCTTCTGAAATTGTTCGCTATTAAAACCTTTTTGACCGCGAATTCTTCCTGCGGTTTTATAGCTTGTATTTTCACCAACTCGGTGACAATTTCCGAAATCGGCATGGGTTTGTTTTTTCTGCTCAGGACATCGGTTATTTGGCTCATTAAAACATCGTCGGTTTGTATTTTATCAGCCACCCGCCAGTGGCCTTCTCCGTCGCTTATAAACCTGCTGTCCTGGCTCATCAGAGCATTCACTGAACCTTGTTTTGCTTTTATGCCTGACTCTCTGAGGATAAGGGTTATTTCCCTGTAGTGAAGTCCTGGTTTTTTTTCGAGAATTGAAAATATTTCAGCTCTGATGCTCAATAAATCTCCGTCTTATTATTTGCCGGCGGAAAAAAAGCCGAGAAGTTTTCCGTAAATCGCTTCATCTCCTTTTGAATAACAGACGAATAAAACTTCTCTGGGAAAGCCGTTTTTACTCTTGTAAGCGTTCACAGCGGAAATCGCCGTCTCGGCAGCCTGTTCTTTCGGGTATCCGTAAACGCCGGTGCTTATAGCGGGAAAAGCCATGACAGCGATTTTGTTTTCCTCTGCTATTTTCATGCAGTTCTGGTAACAGCTTCTCAGAAGCGCCTGCTCGTTTTTATCTCCGCCTCTCCATACTGGACCCACTGTGTGAATGACATATTTTGCTTTCAAGTCAAATCCCGGACTGATTTTAGCCTGTCCTGTCCGACAGCCCTTGAGTTTTCTGCAGAATTCGAGAAGTTCTTTTCCCGCGGCTCTGTGAATAGCCCCGTCCACCCCGCCTCCCCCGAGAAGAGTTTCGTTGGCGGCGTTGACTATGGCGTCACAGTGGATTTGCGTTATGTCTCCGCGTAAAATTTTTATATCTAATTTCATCTCAAAAACAATGTGGAAATCCTAATGATATTAACATAAAATACCTGAAACGGTCACAAAGATTTGGAGGTTCCCGTGAAAATATGTGTTATTTTTTGTCTTATCTTATCTCCGGTGTTTTCACTTTTTTCATACAATTCCCGAGTCTATTCCTATTACTTGCTGGAGAACAGGTCTTTTAGCGAAATTGCCGATATCCAAAGGGTTGAAGATGTCAGTGTCGTCGGCATGAGAGGCGACTCTCTGTTCATCGAAGCCACCTGTGAAGGAGCCCAGGCTCTTCACAGGCTCGGGTTTCCCCTTTCGGGAATAGATCAGGATATTATTTTCGGCAACACTGACAACGGTTATTATCACACATGGACTCAGGTCCAGAGCGAAATAGCCTCATACATATCCTCTCACCCCGGTATAGCAAAGTGCGACACCATAGGTTATTCAGTTCAGAACAGACCTATACTGAGAGTCAAAATAAGCGACAACCCCGGCTCTGATGAACTCGAAGGCAGAATCCAATTCAACGGCTGTCACCACGGAAATGAAAAGATATCGACCGAGATAAATCTTTATTTTATGCGTTTTCTCTGCGACAACTACGGGACACTGCCATGGGTGACCTCTCTTGTAGATTCAAGGGAAATATTTTTCATCCCGGTCGTCAACCCCGACGGCTTCGTCCTCAACCAGAGAAGGAACGCCAACAACATAGACATTAACAGAGATTACGGATATCAGTGGTTCAACGAAAGCGGCGCGGCAAATCCTTTTTCAGAGCCCGAGACGAGGGCGATGAGAGAAGATTTCGCGTCAATGTGCTACTCCATATCACTCGACTATCATTCCGTTTCCGAATACGTCAATTACCTCTGGGATTATTCATCGAGAGTTGTCCCCGATTGGCAGGAAGAAGTCGTCATGTTCTCGGTCCCCTACGCCGATTCAACAGGCTACGACACTATAAACGGCTATTCCTGGTATCAGGTTTCCAGCTCCTGCCAGGACGCGACATACGGCCTTTTCGGAACTCTCGCTGTGACAATTGAATCTCAGCAGCCCAGCGACCCGGACCCAGAGTGCCTAAAAAATCTCGGGGCTATGGTCTATGTGACAAAACTTTCAGGCCACGGCATAAACGGCTATGTCCTCGATTCATTCACGGGACAGCCACTTGAGGCGGTGCTTTTTTTCAAAAAAGGCTCCGACCCAAAATGGACAGTCAATTCGAGGGTTTTAACGGGTGATTACCAAAAAATCCTGTCTCCTGGAACATATCAGGTTACAGCGCACGCCCCCGGCTACGCTTCAAAAACAATAAATGTTCAGGTCTATGCCGACACATCCTCGGGGCAGGATTTTTTACTCAATCCGTCTGAAAATTATTTCGGCGTCAGAATGATGTGCGCTAGGCAGGAATACAGCAATTTCACGAATACTACTCACTCCTTCAACGCCCTTGGACCCGCTGACGGAATTGGAATGTCTCTCAACAGGCTGGGCTACGCAATAATTGACTTCGGAGAAAATTTTCCTGTCCTGGACGGTCCGGGATACGACCTCATAGTCCATGAAGCTCAGGACGGCATAACAGACTCATGTTTTGTCTATATCGGGAATTCTCCTGAATACGCCGGAACATGGCATTATTTAGGCAAAATCTCAGGTAACGACAGCTTTGACATAGCCTCGACAGGACTGACGCAGGCAAGATATGTCAAGATAATGGACGACGGGAGCACTACTTCTGGATCGACTCCGGGGTATGACCTGGACGCGGTGCATGCGATAAATTCTTCTAACTCCGTTGAAGAACCTCTGCCTGAAATCCCCGTTTACGGAAACAATCTTTCTTTTTATTTGGCGGGAAATTTTTTACCACTAAAAACCTTGTATGTGTTCAATCCTGAAAATGACGAAAAAATCCTCGATATCGCGATAAGCGACGTTTCCGGGAGAATGGTTTTTTCCGGCAAGATCAAAGCAATGCCGGGGCAAAATTATTTTTCAGTAAATGAAATGCTTCCAAAAAACTCCCGATCCGGAATTTTCTATCTTTCTGTAAGATCAGGATACATTTCTGAATCCTTTAAGATGCTAAATTTTAGATGATAAAAAAATAAATTCAGACATTCAGAAAATCAAAAATTGCCGCCGCTTTTTTTTCGCCGAGACCGGTTGTCTTTGCTATTTCCTCGACAGAGCTTTTTCTTAATTCTTCTATCCCCTTGAATTTTTTTCTCAGTTCTCTGGCCGTTTTTTCGCCTACGCCGGGGATTTTTGTAAAAGAGGAATCAAATATTTTTTTCGACCTCTTATTTCTGTGGGATTTCACGCCGAATCTGTGGCTTTCGTCCCTCATTCTTCTCAGAAGTATAAGGACAGGCGAATGGACCGGTAAAGACATTGCAGAACCATCAGGAAAATGAAGGGTTTCGAGCCGTTTTGATATTGAAATAACTTTTACTTCGAGATTTCTCTCTTTCAGAGCCGAAAGCGCGGCTTTGAGCTGTTCTGTGCCACCGTCTATAAGCAAAAGGTCGGGGCGGAGAAATTCGCCTACGGCTACGTGTTTTGCAAATCTGCTTATCATTTGATTCATGGCTTTTAAGTCATCAAGCCCTTCGGGGATGTCGTATTGCCTGTAAAAACTTTTGTGGGGCAAGGCGTTTTTGAAACATATCTGACTGCCTTTGATTTCCTTAAAAGCTGTGTGAGAAACATCGAAAGAATACATCACAACCGGAGGTTCTTCGAGTTTGAGAGCTACCGCGAAATCCCTGAGGAGGGGCGGAACTCCCTTTTTCACCTGTATAAGCTTGCCGTGTGCGATTTTAGTTATCTCTTCTATTTTCTCTTTCTCAAAAATTCTTCTCGATCTTTTAATCAAGGTCTTGCTGCCGTGAGTCCGAAACAGCCATTCCTCGATAATTTTTTTGTCCGCGGGATTTGTTGAAAGAAGCACAATCTCCGGTGCTTGTCTCGACCTGTAAAAATCCACTAAAAATCTTCCCATGGCTTCATCGCTGTCTGTTTCGGCAGGCAAAGAAGTCATCACCGGAAAGGCTTCGTGCAGCCTGCCCTCTCTGACCTGCATGACGAAGAAACAGCCTTTTTTGCCCCTTTTTGCGAATCCTATCAGATCGCGGTTTCTGCCGTCGTTGAAGACCTCTCTTTCGCCGAACAGAACATTTTTAAGGTGTTCAATCATGTCCCTGGTTTTTGCGGCTTTTTCGTATTCGGTCTTATCAGCATATTCAGCCATGAGCTTTTCGTATTTTTTTATCAACTTCCTCACGCCTCCGGCTAAAAAATCCGCGAAAGCCGACATTGAATCGGAGTAATCTCTTTTTGATATTTTTTCCGAACAAGGGGCTGAACAGAGTCCTATGTGGTAGTCCAGGCATTCTTTAGACGGCAATACTCCTCTGCAGGACCTGAATTTGAAGTGTCTTCTCGACTCGTAAAGAGCCGTTCTCAATGAATTCGGCTTAAGGTAGGGTCCGAAATATTTGGCGCCGTCTTTTTTTACGTTTCTGACAACCTCGGGAATAGGCCATTTTTCGTTTAGATCTATTCTTATGTATGGAAACCGCTTGTCGTCTTTCAAAAGAACGTTATATTTCGGTTTGTGGAATTTTATGAGGTCGGCTTCAAGTATCAGAGCTTCCTCTTCGCTCAATAGAACGAGGAAATCCAGAGCATTAGATTGATTGATTAAATAGACATTTTTTGCGGCTTTGTCTTTGAAATAGCTGATGACCCGTTTTTTAAGGCTTTTGGCTTTGCCGATGTATAGAGGGGTCCCTTCTTTTCCCCTGAAAATATAGACCCCGGGCTGATCCGGGGCATTAAGCGCCGTCTCTTTTAGTTTATCTCTGTTTTTCAAAAAGGATAAAATTACCTCACAACTGCGACTCTCGTAGCATCTTTGCCGTATCCTGTCTCGAGGACAAGGTAGTATAATCCCGAGGCGACAAAATCGCCGTTTTTGTTTTTTCCCTCCCAGAAAGTAACATGTCTGCCGTCATCGACTATCCCCATTTCTCTTTCCCAGACGAGTGTCCCGTCAAGAGAGTAAAGATAGAAACTGGCGTATGTTCTGTCCAGAAGGATATATTCTATGGTCAGAACTGATGTATTTGACGGTTTGAAAGGGTTCGGATAGATAAGATGGATTGAATTCTTTGTGACTGCTTCGACTTCCGGCGTCTGGCTGTGAAGAGCTCTGTGAAAATTAGCCGTCCCCCACCCGGTTGAATCATTGGGATTAGAGCTTCTCGATGCAGTTGATTTTAAGGCATTTATGACATCAGCCACCTTCCATGAAGGATGTGCTTGAAGAAGAAGGGCAACTCCTCCGGCTGCGACTGCGGTTGCGCAGGAAGTTCCGCCGGCGTAGCTGTAGCCGCTGTCGCCAATGTTCGGTTCCACAGTCAAAGCCCACCACGAAGCAGATACTTCCGGTTTTCTTCTTCCGTCCACTGTAGGTCCGCAGGCGCTGGCAAACCATGTGCTGTTAGAAGACGAAAACCTGACATAATGCGCGCCGGAAGAGTCCGCGCCGCCCATAGTCAGTATGGAATCGGCGTCGGCGGGGGTTTTTATGCATGTATCGAGGGCAGGCGGGTTGGAAGAACCGGGCCAGGATATGTTGCTTATAGCCGTTACGACGACTATTCCGGCTCTTGATGCCAAAAACGCAGCCCTAGCCGCGTATGTAGTCTGTCCGTCCATTGAATTGTATGACCAGTCGAGTGTGTCCCTGAATATTTTATAGGAAAGACTTGAAGATATAATATCCGCACCCGCTGAGTCGGCTCTTTCTGCCGCCAAGACCCACCAGTGCTCTTCGTGAACTATGTCAAGATTGTTTCCGTCATACCATTCAGTCTTGTATAGACAGTAAAAGGAGTTTTTAGCCGCACCGATGAGCATTCCCGATTTGTCTCCTGCAAGAAGTCCGAACATACGAGT
>JAFGIG010000004.1 GCA_016929715.1 Caldifarciminota bacterium | reverse complement strand
GTCTTCACTGTGTCTCCCGGAATCAACGCCTCTTTGGATTCTCTTCGCGGACACATCTGGAAAAACTTTTCCCCTCAAGACACCACACTCATAATAGTCGCGACCTGCAGAGCCGGCAGCGGCAAAGTAGGAGGAATAGGTGATTCTTCTCCCTGCTGCGACGGCACAGGCCCGACCTCGCATGAAAACAACTGGATAGAACACGACAACAGAGAAGTTTTTCTCAATATCTGCCATTGGCTCTTGACAAGCGAAACCGCTGTGGAGGAACCCGGCTTGCCTTCAGAGACCTTCGCTCTTTTATCTTTTCCATATCTTATTAAACTCTATTCGTCGTCTGAAAAGATATTTTTAACAGATTTAGGGGGCAGAACTTTTTTCAGTGTCAGCCCTTTTTCGACATCAGGGGGAAGAACATATTATCTTTTGCCCGACGATCTTAAACCTTCCGTCTATTTCGCCGTTTCACCTGACATGCGACCTCTTAAAATAACTATTTTCAGGTAAAAGGCTTTTTGCCGTCAGATGGCATCATCCAAAGTATCGAGTTTTTTTTATGGAAAAAACACAAAAAAAATGTTAAATATAGATAAGAAAATGATATAATATATATTTATACAAAGGCAGAAAGGAGGCCATTGTGCAAAAGTGGCGGTTTTTCCTTTTGATAGCAATATTACCAGCCTGCATTTGGTCCGAAAGTTTCAGTATACACACTCAGCCCCGTTACCATATAGTATCTCCCGGTGACTGTCTGTGGAATCTTTCCCATTATTACCTCGGCAACCCATACAAATGGCCCATGATATGGGAGGCGAACAAACCTCAGATAAGAGATCCTCACTGGATATATCCCGGTCAGAAATTCTTGATACCCGCGATTACAGACATCGTATCTTCACCGGAACTTTTTGACGTCCCCCCGGGTGTTCAGGTGTCGCTTGTCGATATCGCAAAACCCGTTGTAGCATACGAACTTGCATACAGATGCGGATATATCTCGAGAGAACGACTCACAGGCAGAATGCACATTGTCGATTACTACGACAGAGAAGTCCCTCAGCTGACATCAGGATTTCAATGCTATATAGACGCCGGTTCAAACAAAGGCATAAGCGAAGGCCAGATGCTGATTATCCTGAGAGAGTCATATTCAGTCAACGACCCAATGACAGGCAGAGATCTCGGAAAAATCGTGCATCCATTAGGAGTATTAAAAGTCCTTGAAGTTAAAGACGCCGTTTCACGCTGTCTTATTCAGGAAACCTACGACAATTCTGTCGTCCTCGGAGACGTGATCTCCGAATTCGTAATGTCGGAACTGCCGACAAACGCCGATATGCAGCTCGCTCAAACCGACTTGACAGGATATATAATCAGGATAACCAACTATGTGGGGACAATTAAAAATACTTCCTTTGTCTATCTCAACATAGGTTCGAACACCGGCGTCGAAGTCGGCGACGTTTTTGAAATCCTCATCCCGGCCGAAACTGTCACAAACCCCGCTACAGGAGCGAGAGTTACAATACCCGAAAGGCCGTCAGGTTATGTTCAGATACTCAATGTCCAAAACGAAACTTCTTCAGGTTACATTTTCGGCATAAACGGCATTTCAGAGATCAAAGCCGGCGACAAGATCAAACTCTTGTGCAGAGCCAATTTATAAACCTTAAACACAACATCGGACCGGTAAATTTATGGACGAAGAAAAAAAAATAGATCTGCTGAGAAAAGTCGCTCTTTTCAGGGGGCTTAACCGCGAAGAAATAATAGAACTGCTTAAAAGAGCGAAACTAAAAATGTTTTCGCAGGGCGAGATGATATTCAATGAAGGCGAAAAAGGCGACACTATGTTCGTCATAATCAAAGGAAAGGTCCGTATTTCCACGATAGTTCCCGGTGTAGGCGAGGAAGCCCTCGCAATATACGGACCGGGGGAAATAATCGGAGAGATGGCGCTAGTTGAAGCATCAAAAAGATCGGCTACTGTTACAGCGGAAGAAGAGACTGAAACCATAGGTTTTAAAAGGGAAAAGCTGATAGATTTCATGCAGGAATATCCCGGAGCCGGAATAAATATTCTCTGGGTTCTCGTCAGAACATTAGCCGAAAGGCTTAGGGCGACAAACGAAAGGCTGAAACCAATCTTCGCTCTCGCCAAGACATTTTGAAAGGCAAATTCAGACTTCAGGATTTCAAAAAGCGCAAATCTGAAAAAAAGAAAATTTGCGCTCTCACTTCTTATGATTACTGCACTGCTCATTGGCTTCAGAAATCGGGCGTGGATTTCATCCTCGTCGGCGACTCCGCCGGAATGGTAATCTACGGGGAAAGTAACACTCTAAACGTCAGGATCAGCGACATAGTGCGTCACTGCAGAGCGGTCAGAAAAGGAGCTCCGCAGACTTTTATTGTCGCTGACATGCCCTTTCTTTCCTATCAGATTTCAGCTGAAAAGGCGATAAAAAACGCCGGCAGGATGATTGCCGATGGAGGAGCCGATGCCGTTAAAGTGGAAGGCGGTCAGGCAGTTATTGACAAGGTGAAAGCCATTCTTGGTGCAGGAATAGCCGTTCAGGGACATATAGGACTGACTCCCCAATCGGTCTCTCTTTTCGGCGGATACAGATCTCAAGGCAGAACAGCAGGAGAAGCCGAAAAACTTATAAAGGAAGCGAAAATGCTTGAAGACGCCGGTGTATTCAGCCTTGTCCTGGAATTCATACCCTATGAAGTGGCGGCAAATATAACCGGCTCGGTGGAAATACCGACAATAGGCATAGGCAGCGGAAAAGAATGCGACGGGCAGATACTCGTCACCAACGACCTTCTCGGCTTGACTCCTGAAAACATACCGAGATTTGCGAAACAATACGCTAGCATTGGCGAGGAAATATCGCAGACAGCCTCCCTTTACATCGACGAGGTCAAAAACGGCTCTTTCCCGTCTGAAAAAGAGACAATACATCTCGAACCCGAATCAGTGAAAGGATTCGAAAGGGATGAGTGAAGAAACACAGTTTTTTTCAGACTCTGATTTAGAGCAAAAACTCTCAGGATTGCTTGTCTCAAAAAAAATTTTGAAGGCCGATGTCATCGACAAAGCCGTTAGGCACTCGAAAATATCAGGTCAGACGCTCATTTCCACACTCGTTTCCACGAAAGCCGTTTCGGAAGACGTAGTATGGGAAAATATCGCCGAGATCCTGGGAAAACCTTTCATACACATAGACCCTCTGACTCTGGACATTGAAATAGTTACAGGCGCGATTCCGCAGAAATACTCTAAACACAACAAAATAGTCCCTCTTTCAAGGGAAGGAGACAGACTCACTGTTGCGTTTTGCGACCCTTCTGTCCTCAAGCTGAAAGACGATCTCGAAAATCAGCTTCACATAAAGCTCAACTTCTTATTAGCCAAACCTTCAGACGTAGAAAAAGTTATTGAAGGTTTTTTCTCTTTCCACTCCGCCCTGAAAGCCGCTGAAACCCTTCTTCGCTCCGGCACGCTCGAATCCAAGAACATATTCAACAAAGAATATCTCAGCGGAACAGAAACCGAAGTCCAGCCCGACATAAAACCTATAGTCAGCGCCGTTGACAATCTGTTTTCTTATGCGTTCGAACAGAGAGCTTCAGACATACATATAGAGCCGAAAAGAAACCTCTCTCTCGTGAGGATGAGGATAGACGGGGTTCTTCACGACGTCCATGTCATACCGAACATAGTCCACTCGGCTATTGTCTCCCGCGTCAAGATACTTTCCGGTCTCGATATATCCCAAAAAAGAATCCCTCAGGATGGCAGGATAAAGAAAAAATACAAAGACAACGAGCTTGAAATAAGGATTTCCACCATCCCTACAGTCTTCGGAGAAAAAGTCGTCATGAGAATATTCGACCCCGATGTCCTTCTTCAGAACATAGGAGACCTTGGTTTTTTCGACGACGACATATCTCTCGTCAAGGAATTTCTGGGTCACAACGAAGGCATAATTCTGATAACAGGACCCACAGGCAGCGGAAAAACGACGAGCTTGTATTCACTTTTGAGGGAACTTTCCAAACCGGAAGTCAACATAGTGACGATAGAAGATCCCGTCGAACTCATCTATGAGGATTTTAACCAGATACCGGTGGACAAAAAATCCGGAATCGGTTTCGCCAACGCTTTGAGAAATGTCTTAAGACAGGACCCCGACATAATTATGGTCGGCGAAATAAGAGACAAGGAAACAGCCGAATACGCCATACAGGCGGCACTGACAGGACATCTTGTCTTTTCCACACTTCACACGATAGACGCCCCTTCGGCTATTTCCAGAATGGTCAACCTCGGCGTTCCGAAATTTCTTTTGTCGAGCACTCTCATCGGGGTTATAGCGCAAAGGCTTATAAGAAAAATCTGCCCCTTCTGCTCAGAAAGTTTTAACCTGCCCCCTGACGCATTTGAAGCCCTTGAAATAGAAAAGAAAAAACTCTCCACGGCAGACGTCAAAATCGGAAAAGGGTGTGTTCAGTGCAGGGGAACCGGGTTTTTATACAGAACCGGAATTTTCGAAGTTCTCAAAATCACTCCCGAAATCCGGAAGTTCATAGTTTTAGGTGAAAGCCTGAATCTTATCAGGTCTGAAGCAAAGAACAACGGAATGAGAACCCTTCGCGAAGCCGCCTCGGCGAAAATGCTGATGGGCGAGACCTCTCATAAAGAAGTCTTCCGGGTCACGGGTTCATCGCACTATCTCGTCGAAGACTACTGATTCTTTTGTCCTTCCCTACAGATATCAGACAATTTTCTCAATAAATCTTTTTGGTTAAGTTCTTTTGCCAACAAAAGTGCTTCTTCAACTAAATCAGCGGACAATACCTTCCGCCGCCATGATCTATAAAGATCAATCTCGTATACGAGCAGATGAGCGAGAAGGTATTTCAATCCGAGTTTTCTGAATATTTTTTCGGACCTTAAATAGCATTTTTCTGAAAGCGAATATTTTATCTGGCTCATATAAAGTTTCCCGAGATTCGCGAGAAGAATTCCTTTCCCTCTCTGGTCGCCGATTTCTTCTTTTATTTCAAGAGCCTGTTTGTAGTATTCTTCCGCCTCAAAGTGTTCATTGGAGTCGGTCAGCATTCCGGCAATATTTGTCAAAGCCCTCGAAACTTCAAGAGGATTGCCTATTTTTCTGTTGAGCTTCAGGCTTAAGAAATAATATTTTCTCGCTAAACTGTAATTTTTCAGATCTTGATGTAAAAGTCCGAGATTCAGATAAACTTTCGCCAATTTGCCGCGTAATCTCCACTTTCTGTAAATGGGCAGGCACTCGTTGAAATATCTCAGCGCTTTTTTATATTCTTTTTTTTCATAATAAAGATACGCCATATTGAATTTGAAATCAGAGATAACCGACTTTTCGTTGTTTTCCGCAGCAACCGCCATTCCATTTTTGTAGTTTTCAAGCGCTTTTTTAAAATCCCCTTTTTCCGAATGAATATTGCCTATGTTCAAAAACAAACTCGATCTTGTCCCACGATTTCCTCGGTTTCCTGAAAGATCGAGAGCTTTTTTATAAAACATAAGGGCTTTCTTGTATTCGTTTTTGTAGTATTTTATCCTTCCCAGAGAAACAATTATTTTTATTTTATTTTCCCTGTCTTTAGACTCAGAAACTAATTTGAGTGACTTTTTTGCGCTCTCCTCCGCGAGGTCTAATTTACCCTTTTGAATGTAATTGTCTGCCATCGAAAAATATGAATCATGAAGAATATTGAGAATTTTTATATTCTTATCTCCTGAGTAAAAAATATTTTCTAAGAATTTTATGTTCTCAGCGAGTAATTTCTGAGACTTGTCTATTTCTCCTCCCAAAGACATCATTATCGCTATTTTGAGGTTGATATCGCCTAAACCGGTATAATCTTTCCTGTTTTTAAGAATGGATTTTGCGACAAGATACATTTGGATCGCTTTTTTATATAAATACTTCTCTTTTGCGTAATCTCCGGCTTTTTCGAAAAATTCGGCAGCTCTTCCCAAGTCTCCGGATTCTTTTAAATGATGAGCTATCACTTCAAAATAAGTCTTGTTTTTTCCGTGTTTTTGGATGTATACCCTTGCAATTTGCCTCTGCTTGCTCATTATCTCAGATTCGAGCATCATGCCGCCTATAACTTTGGATATCGCATCGCTCTTAAACCTGAATTGTTTTGCTTCAATTTTAGACAGAAAGCCTTTTTCGGAAAGGCTTTCAAGTAATCCGGGGATTTTCTCTTTTTGGGCATTATAGACATTCTCTATAATCCAAACATCAATTGTCTCTCTGAAAAGAGAGCAGGTATTGAGAATATCCTTTGCAGTTCCGTCGAGTCTGTCAATTTTAGCGACAACTACATCGTTCATCGTTCCCGGGAGTTTTTCGGTCTTATTTACAAGATATGCCTCACGGTTTTTCTTTACGATATATCCGTTTTTCTTTAGAAAATCGCAGTAAACAGTCAAAAAATAAGGATTGCCCTGCGTAGTTGCAAAAATATTTTCCAAAAGCGGTTTTGAAATTTTACTGCCGGTTATTTTTTTCGCCAGAATTAAACTCTCTCTGGCAGAAAGTCTTTTGACATGTATATCCAGCCTGCGTTTTTCAATGTTTTTGAAAATTCCCATTTTTGAACCATCGTCTGAAAGCCTCGAACTCGTGATAAGGCAAAACGGAAAATCCTCTCTTGTTCGGAAAATTTCTGAAAATATATCAACAGAAACTTTATCCCAATTATGGATGTCCTCAATGACAAAAACATTTCTATTCAACGAATATAGAGCCGCAAGAACAGCAGAAACCGCCATTAAAGCTTCCGTCCTGACAGTATTTATATTAAGGTTTAGCGAGGAACCTCTTTTGGACGAGACAGAGAGAAAATGCGATATGACCGGTTTTAGTCTTGTCAAATCTTCGCAAATTTCACGCGATTTTACTTTTACCGCATGAGACCTGATGTTTTCCTGAAATAATAAGAAATTTGTATAGAAATCTTTCGCCTTTCTTTTTTCGACATTGGAGTTACGCAAAAATACCTCTCTGAAAAATTGCGTTATCAAGCTAAAATCCGACGGGTTGAACATCAAGTTCTCAACAATAACGGGGTTTTCAATATTTAATTCTTTCAGAACTTTTGCTATCAAAGAGGATTTTCCGGTTCCCGCTTCACCGAATACATTTATCAATCTAAAGCTTTTCTCATGCGAGTGTTTTGCCAACTCATCTTTTAACTTTGATGTCTGGCTTTCAAGACCGACAATCTCTTTTATTGCACTGCTCTTTTCTGTATTTTTCCTTTCCAATTTCATGTATTTCACTTTTTCAGATATACCCTTGAAAGTCTCTTTTCCGGCAAAGTTAAAGCTATAATCCTCGCTCGCCTGCTCAAAAAAATCCTCATCGACGAGCGTTTCTCCGGCTTTAGCTCTCGTCATAAGCCTTGCCGCTAAGTTGACCTTTTCGCCGAGAATTACATACTCCGCTCTGTCTATGTTGCCTATAATTCCGGTGAAAGCCGAACCGTATGTTATGCCCAGTTTGTATGATCCCCCGCGGGAAAATTCCATCGCAAAATCACAAGCCCTTTTAGAAGAATTCTCCAACCTCACTGGAGCTCCGAAAACCGAAACGGCGACTACGCCTTTGTCGCCTCTGCTGAATCTCGTGTAACACCCGTATTTATCCGAGAGTTTTGAAATTTTCTCGATAAATCCATGGACAGAAACTTTTACGGATGGAGAAATAAAACAGTTGATTACCTCTCTGAATTCATTTTTCAGAACTCTTCCCCTTATAATCGGAGACAAAAACATTTCTTTAGTCATTTCATTTGACTGTATTTTTTTTCTCTTTTTTAAGAGATATGGATTTTCATATAACTTTATTTTTAAGTTATCATCGCGCTCTCCGAAATTTCTTAGGGAACCGCATATATTTATCTTTCCCGATTTGCTTTTCTTCCCTGCCTCTATCGCCTCATCTAGAGCTTCACCAGAAATAATATACGCACTCTGAGGGTTTTTCCTAACAATACACCATTCGACAACACCCCGGGACAATCCTGCTTTTACTGATATACCCGGGCAAATATTTTTTAGATATCGCGGTTTTATTTTCAGCGATTTTTCGTAGGCGTTTTCGATTTCTCTTAAAACCTCTTCACTGTCGCAGTTTGTTTCCGGGAATACTGCAATGAAAGAATCGCCTTCAAAACATGAGATTATCCCTTTTGCGTATTTAACCGCGTTTATGTAGGGAATAAAAAACCTGTCCAAAACTTCGCTGAGCCTTTCCGCTCCCCTCTTCCCCTCCTTCATCAAAGATTCTGTTATCTTTGTAAAATCGGTTATGTCGGCGTAAAAGACAAAGCTTTTGAAATTCCCCGAAAATTCGCCTTTTCGGGCTTTTTCTATTATGAAATCCGGAACTGATGTCAGGACTCCGCTTTTATCCAAAATCTTTTTCACGAGATTACTTTAATTTTCTCTTGTCAATTTTTGATTCATAGCCGGAGGCGGCAATCATCAGCATTGACTTATCAAAAACCTTAAAACGCCTTACTGCCGTTTTAGAGGAATGATTCAGAAAAAATGCTCCTCAGCCCAGAAGTTCGTCTAACTTTTTCTTCAGACCTTCTCTCTGTTTGTCGGGATAATTGTCGGCTTTCCTTTTTAGGTCGGATTTCTCGTCGGCGCTGAAAGCCGCAAGCATGGCTTTGAATTTGATCCTGTTTTGCATGTCAAGATCATTTTCCCTGAGGTCTTTCAGAAATCCGTCGACTTTAGAATACCTTTTCTCCTGTGACTGACCTGCCGGTTTTTTCTTTTCCATTTTCACCGCCTTTTTTTTTATTTTATCACTTTTTTTACCGCCTGGTAAATTTTTCGTCACAAAACAAATTCCGGAGTATAATATTGTTGGATTAAGATATTTTTAATATTTAGCCTTTAATATATTAAATTGGGATCTAAAAAGGAGGAGACATGAAGAGAATGTTTTTATCCTGTATTCTTGCAGCGCTGTTGTCATACGCTCTCACCGCACAGACTATCATAGACCACAACTGCATGAGAGTTGACATCATCCCATCGCAATATGTGACTTACGTAATAAACAACGTAAAATGGCACTATGCGCACACTTCTCACGGAAGTCAGTTGACAACCGGTTTGGAAGAGCTCGAAATTTTAAACTCCGCATTTGCCGTCGATATCGGATGGTGCGCTCTGCCCAATTCACCGGGAGAATTCTGCATACACGATGGCCAGAGATATGACGATTACGTCACGCCTGAAATGTATTGGCAGACGACAAGCGGCATGAATGAGACGAGAGCCGTCCTAAACGGAAATACAGCTCTAAACTATTCGGGATGGGCATGGTGTTGCCAATGCGACCACTACACTTCTGATTCGGTTCAAACATATCTTGACTCGATGAACAGACTCGAACAGCAGTATTCCGGCGTAACTTTCATATACATGACAGGGAACGCGCAGGCGACTGGAGACGATGGATACAACAGACATCTGAGGAACAACCAAATCAGGCAATACTGTCAGAACAACGGCAAGATCCTTTTCGATTTCGCCGATATGGACTGCTGGTGGTTTAACGACACCACGAGCGCTTGGGAACAGCATACCTACTATCACAACGGTCAATACATACCCGCAGAGCACCCCGCGTATTACGGCGACTATAACGGCTCGCACACTGCTTACGAAAACTGCCTCCACAAGGGCATGGCGGTCTGGTATATGTTCGCTGTTTTGTCAGGGTGGGCGACAGGAGTTGAAGAAACTCCGGAAAGGAATTCTTTCATAGACGGATTGAAAGTTTATCCGAATCCTTTTACCTCCAGCGTGGACATCTCTTTCAGCATCTCAAAAAGCGACTGGGTAGAAATTTATATTTCCGATGTTTCCGGAAGAAAAATTCTGAATCTTTTGAGAGGAGATCTGGAGGAGGGCGCTTACTCGGTAAGCTGGCATGGAGTTGATTTTTCAGGGAGAGCCCTACCGCCGGGAATTTATATATACAAAATCACGCAAGGCAGTGAGCTGGCAGTCTCAGGCGTATTGAAAAAATTTTAGCGAAATAAGAATCATACACCTGCAGGCTCGGTGAATGAAAACCCAAGGAGTATAAGGCAAATTGGCATACATTTTTTTCTTCTTAGCGGTCGTGACATCGGCGGTCCAAATGCCCTTTGAACACCGCAGAATCTGCTTTTCATTCGACGATCCCGGAATAGAAGAATATCCTCATTATGCTCTGCAAACCAGGGATTCTCTCATAAGATCGGCATTAAGCGCCCACGAGATTCAAGCCGTGCTTTTCGTCTGCGGAATGCGTGTAGACACAGGCCGCGGGCGGGAAATAATCGAAAACTGGAACTCTGACGGACACTTGATAGCCAACCATTCTTATTCCCATTTTTACTACAATTCATCGCGAATCACTCCTGAGATGTTTATCCATGATATCATCAGAGGAGATTCCTTGATTAAAGATTATGAGAATTACACAAAATTATTCAGATTCCCTTTTCTTAAGCAAGGCGATAGCCAGGAAAAAATCGAAGCTGTTTACCGATTCTTCGACAGCACCGGGTATAGAATCGGTCATGTTTCAATAGACAATTCGGATTGGTATATTGATGATCGTCTTAAAGACAGACTTGAAGAAAATCCTGGAGCCGACATCTTGCCTTATAGGGACTATTACATTTCACACATAATCGAAAGAGCTGAATACTACGACAGGCTCGCGTCAGAACTCACCGGCAGAAGAATAAACCATGTGTTGCTTCTTCATTACAACCTTACGTCAGCGCTTTTTCTTGAGGATCTTATTGAGCGCTTTCTTTCCGATGGTTGGGAAATAGTGTCTCCGTCTGAAGCCTACCAGGATCCTGTTTATTCGCAGAGGCCGAACATTATCCCCATGGGAGAAAGCATAATATGGGCTTATGCAAAAGAAACGGGCTTATACGAAGAAAGTTTGAGGTATCCCGGGGAAGACGGCGTTTACGAAGAGGAAAGAATGGATTCTCTGGGACTTTAGAGGTAGGTCATGCATTCAATTTGACAAGCGTCGTCATTCCAAAACCGCCTTTATCCTTCTCACTCCCGAGGAAGAAGACTGTTCTTTAAGAATCTTGAATTTGCCGAGTTCGCCTGTCTTTTCCACATGCGGTCCGCCGCAGACTTCTTTTGAAAAACCGCCAATGGAATAAACTTTTACTTTTTCAGAATACTTGTCCGTAAAAAGCGCTACGGCGCCTTTTTCTTTAGCCTCTTCAACACTCATCATCTCTTCTACAACATCGAAATTTTCTTCTATGGCTTCGTTGACAATCTTTTCGACTTTTTTGACTTCTTCTTCAGTCATGGGTTTGGGATGGGAAAAATCGAACCTCAGCCTTTCAGGCGTAATGTTCGAACCTTTCTGAGCGACGTGTTTTCCGAGAACCTTCCGCAGAGCTTCATGAAGGAGATGAGTAGCGGTGTGAAGTTTTTTAGTCTGCTCGCTTGCGTCCGCCAGTCCTCCCTTGAATCTTACTTCGCTTCCCGCTCTGGAGATTTCCTGATGTTTTTTATAGGCTTTTTCAAATCCTTCAACATCCACTCCAAACCCTTTTTCCCGGGCAAGTTCTTCAGTCATTTCGAGAGGGAAACCGTAAGTGTCGTAAAGCCGGAACGCTATTCTTCCAGGTATTTTGTCATTTCCGCCTTTTTGGATGTTCGGAATAATTCTCGAAAACTCCGTCATTCCTTTGTTGAGGCAATGTCTGAAACGCTGTTCTTCTTCTGTTAGAGCTTCTACTATGAACTCTTTTTTTCTTCCGAGTTCCTCGTAAACCGGATTTGTCTCAATGATCAGATCTGCGAGCATTTCTCCAAGACCTTTTTCTATGCCTATCATCATAGAATACCTCATAGCCCTTCTGACGAGCCGTCTGACAATATAACCCTGATCTAAATTTGAGGGTTTTACGCCCAATTCGTCTCCTATAATGAAAAAAGCGGATCTCATGTGATCTGTGATTATTCTCATGGCGCGGGTTTCTTCAGTGTTGATTCCGTATTTTTTTCCCGATATATCTTCGATAACTCTTAAAAGCGGAACATATTTTTCGGTTTCGTAAACCGAAGAATATCCGTTGAGAACCGCGGCGGTTCTCTCAAGACCCATGCCTGTATCCACATTTTTCACCTTTAGAAGCTCGAACTTTTTGTCAGGCGTTTTGTTGAACTGCATGAAGACGTCGTTCCATATTTCGACATATTTCCCGCATGGACACCCCGGCGAGCAATGAGTAGAACATTTCGGCAGAAGAGTGTCATAAAACATCTCTGTATCAGGCCCGCAGGGACCTGTTTTCCCTGCCGGACCCCACCAGTTGTCTTTTTTCGGCAGAAACAAAATGTGGTCCTCTCTGACTCCGCATTCCTTCCAGATTCCGGCGGTCTCTTCGTCACGAGGACAATCTGCATCGCCTTCAAAAACGGTGAAGAAAAGTTTTTCTCCGTCTAAAGAAAGCCAATTCTTTGATGTCAAGAATTCATGGCTCATCCGGACCGCTTCTTCCTTAAAATAATCTCCGAGCGACCAATTTCCAAGCATCTCAAAAAAAGTCAGGTGCTGAGAGTCGCCAACCTCATCGATGTCTCCGGTTCTCACGCATTTCTGCCAATTACAGAGTCTTTTGCCTGAAGGATGTTTTTCTCCCATGAGGTAAGGGACGAGAGGATGCATACCGGCGGTCGTAAAAAGCACTGTCGGGTCATTTTCCGGTATCAGCGGAGCGCCGGTTATCTGCGCGTGGCTGTTTTGTCTGAAATACTCTATGAAAGAATTCCGCAATTCCTCGATTCTCATCTTTTATCCTTTCCTCCCTCTATAACTCCGCTTGTGGGAATTTTCAGCTCAAATAATCTCAACGAGGCGTCGAAATTCACGCCGAGCTCCGGATCCATGGGTCTATTCTCGCCAGTGAGCCTGACGCCGCAGTTAACGCAGTCCCTCGGAACATTTCCGGAATATTCGTGCAGGCACTCGGGGCATGTTTTTCTCGATTTTTCCCTTATAAAACTAATTATCTCAGTCGCGTTGAGCCATCCGTCTCTGTCTATGTCGGCTTCTCCCTTAAAAGTTCTCAGAAGGAGAGGCGTTAAAACCCTTTCTCCTACTTCCCTGTCTTCTTCAGAGGCAGTTATTATTAGTCTTCTTCCCTGTGAAGTCAAATCGGCTACAAATCCTCCCGAATGACACGCGTCGAGAAATATATAGCTTTCAAGAAATATCGGTATCGCAGAATTAAGCTCGTCGTCGAATATGTCTCCGTCTTCATCGTTAGGGCTGTAGGGACAAATACTTTCGTCATAGCCGTCGGGTTCGAGGATTCCGCCTGCGTATCTTTTCCTGTCTCCGTGCCCGCTGAAGAAAAAAATGAATTTATCGCCTGAGGACGCCGCATGAGTTATCTTCTTTAAGCTTTCAAGTATATTCTGTCTCGTGGCGTTTTCGTCCGCGAGAAAAACAGTATTTTCAGGTTCTATTATTCCGCTGTTGACTAAAAGTTCATAAAACTCCAACGCGTCCTGCGATGCTCTGTTGAGGGAACTTTCACCGGGATAACCGCTTATGCCGATTATGAGAGCCCAGAGTGTCCCCGGGCTTCTGTTTCCGGTAATCTCAGAGTTATCAATCAGTTCCGTGCTTATGTCGTATCTGCATCTGTCGCCTCTTCCGTATGCATAGACCTGTGCGAGATAATTGTATCCGGGAAAAGCCTCAAACAATATCGTCTCGTCAGAAGCCATGTCCGTCGGGTTTTCGGACCCTTCCGAACGCCTGTAAAAATCTTTTCCGCTGACGAAAAGATCTACGTCCCTGTCGCGTGTGCTCTCTCCACGGACTCTGACTACAGCAGTTCCTCGGACCGGAAAAGACAAGGAGTAAAACTTGACGCCCTGAAATGGAGGTCTCACTGTTCCTGTTCTGTGGTCTCCGAGAGACAGCTTTTCGACAGTGTCGATATCTACTGCTCCGAAAGACAACTCAATTTCCGAAGGATTGTCATAGAGAAGAGGAAGAAGATAGACCGTATCTCTTCTCCCAAGCCAAATAGAGACCATCTCCAAAGGATTCAACGTGTTAAGTTTTATTCCGGCTGTCCCGTAGCCGTCGAATACTATCAGATCTACATCCCTTTTTTCAGATGAAAGAGCCTGAAAGTAATAATATCCTTCGTTTCCAGTTGTCACACCGAGAATAAAAGGCTTGTCCGGCTCAATCTTTTTCAAAATGCGCGGAGACAGATGGGGAATAAAAGACGTGACTTCCTGCGCCGTAAGCGAATATCTGACAGACGCTTCGCCTAAGCTAAAACCTTTAACGGTCACGCGGGTTTGGGACGAGTAAGGCGGTATAAGTATGGTCTCACGGGACGTGTATCCCACAGATTTATACATTTCTCCGCCTGTTTCAACGTAAAGGTCGAGATCCGCATCGTCGTTTCCGCTTGAATTGAGATATAGCAAAACCGGATTGCTGCCGACTGAAGGTATCATTAGAGAATTCTGAGTGACTGATTCTCCGAGAGTTCCGCTCAGCGTCGTTCCGAGAGTCAATTCCCTGAGAGATGATTTTTTCGAAGTGTTGAGGCTGAAATTTACCGTCTTGGAGATGTCATTTAGATAGACTATAGCCCTGATGGTTTCACCACTGAATATTTCAGCTCTTGCCCTCTCATTGTTTCCGTCTGTAAGCCCGCCCGTAAGATATTCGTCGTTGCCCGTATATAACTTTAGGTCTATGTCGCCCCCCCTGTCGGAAGAAGAGAGCGAAAACTCATAGACGCCTGACGCCGGCGCCGAAAAAAGAAAGACCTCCGATGGCCTCTCCGAATTCAGTGTTCCTGTTAAAGGCAGAGCGGATAAATTTCTGTATTCGCTCATTGTATTTAATCTTATGCTTAGAGACGAGGATGATATTCCTGAAAACTTGACGCTGAACCAGTAATTGAAGAACGTGTTGAGAAGAGCTCTGCCTCTCTCGCTCTTTGAAAGTATGTTCCCGTCTTCGCCGTATATTACGAAAGGAACCGGCGGCGAAACCGAAACCTCAATATCTATATACCTGTCTTCAAAAAGCCTGAAAGAAGCCCTGCCGCCGGATACAGGAAGACTAAAAATCGTGTCCGCGGAGACGACGAATTCAGGGCTTTTTGCAGTCATCAGCAGGAAAAAGAAAAGAGCGCTGATCATGTTTTCTCCTTTTGAGCTTTCATCTCCCATGTTTTATCGTAAAATTTTACATCGTAAACTTCTTCGGAATTCACAAAGTCACCGCTGCTGACAAAATTTCCGGTAGAATCGTAAACCATTGCGTATCCTTTTTTGAGCACAGTATAAGGAGACAGACCCGATAATTTTTTTTCTAATAGATCTGCAGATTCACGCGCTTTGTCAAGCCTGCCGAGCATTCTGCGGTTCACTTCAGCGCTTTTATATCCGAAAATCTCCTTTTTGAAAGATAAGCTGTCTTTCAGTTTTTTAATGTCTATTCTCTCGCTTAAAATGCTCATTTTTCCTTTTTTCGATTCTATCGCCGCTTTAATTGCCTTAAGGATTGATTCATTTCTGTATCCGAGAAGAGCTGAGTATTCGTTTATTTTGCCTTTCACTGAATTCAGGGAATAAGAATCCGAAAGAGAATTTAATTTTGCTCTATTGTATTTTGCCTTATCCGAGACATGAGCCGACATTTTTTTACGGAGGTAAAAAAGATTGTCAAGTATTTCTCTTCTGTCGGGAAAAATCAACTCTGCCGCCGCTGAAGGAGTAGGCGCGGAGAGGTCCGCCGCGAGATCGGAAATACAGTTGTCAGTTTCATGTCCGATTGCTGAAACAACAGGAAGGGGAAATGCGGCAATTTCTCTCGCGAGGTTTTCATCGTTGAAAGGGGCGAGGTCTTCGGCAGATCCGCCTCCCCTCGCCACAACTACCAACTGGACATCAGTATTTATAAATTTTTTCATTGCCCTGATAAGTTCAGAGGGAGCGTTTTCTCCCTGAACCGCCGAAGGCGATAGAATAACATCTGCAGAGGGGAAACGTCTTCTGTATATGTTTACAAAATCCTTGATAACCGCTCCTGTCGGTGAAGTCACTATTCCAACCTTTTGGGGATATTTGGGCAAAGACCTTTTTTTAGTCCTGTCGAAAAGCCCCTCCTTCGCGAGTTTCTCTTTGAGGAGCAAGAACTTCATATAGATGGCGCCTTCACCAGCCGGATAGGCGGTCTCTATTACAAAAATAAATCTTCCTGTCTTCTCCCAAAGAGAAATCCTGCCCTGAAAATGCCAAATCTGTCCCAGCGATGGCATCATTAGTTTCAAACCCCTCAAATTTCCCTTATAGATCACGGCATCAACTGAAGAAAATCGGTCTTTTAGTGTTAAATAAAAATGCCCGCTTGAATGCAAAGTGGCTTTAGAGACTTCACCTTCAACTGCTACAGATGAAAAATTAGTCTCAAGAATTCTCTTCGCCATCCCATTGAGCTGTGATATCGTGAGTATTTCCATGGAAAAGGACTATTCCCTGAAATAAAGAGCCGAATTGACAGTGTTCTTCATGAGCATCGCGACGGTCAAGAGCCCGACTCCGCCAGGAACGGGGGTTATCGAACCGGCATGTCCTAAAAAATCTTTGTAGTCGGCATCTCCGCAGATTTGATAGCCGCTTTTGGAACTCGATGATTCTATTCTGTTGACACCTACATCAATTATAACGCATCCTTCTTTGACCATATCCTTTTTTAGGTAATTCGCTTTGCCTACTGCCGATATCACAATGTCAGCTTTTTTTGTGTATTGTTCAAGACCTTTCGTCAAACTGTGGCAGACAGTCAAAGTCGCGTCGGTGCCTTTTGCCAGAAGAAGGTTTGCAAGAGGTTTTCCCACTATTAAGCTTCTGCCGATTAAGACTGTGTTTTTACCTCTGAAATCTATCCCGTAATAATCTGCCAGAGCCATGATGCCCGAAGGCGTGCAGCAATAATGCCCTGTCGTTCCTCTCATAAGAGCTCCGAGGTTCTGCGGATGAAGCCCGTCGACATCTTTTTCAGGAGGAATGACTGAAATGATTTTTTCAGGGTTTATATGTTGAGGCAGCGGGAACTGAACGAGTATTCCGTCCGGGTTTTCCTCTTCGACGCAATCCCTTATGGCTCGCTCAAGATCGTTTTCACTCGTATTTTCAGGAAGAAATACTGTTTTCTCCTTTATTCCGATTTTCTCGGCGGCCCGTGTTTTGGATTTCACGTAAGAGCGAGATGCCGGATCGTCGCCTATTAAAAAAACGACGAGTTCAGGTTTTTTGTCCATTTGAGCCACTGTTTTTGCAATTTCTGAGTAAATTTTATCCGCTACAGGCCTGCCTTCGAGAATTCTGGTCTCCATGTTCACGCTCCAGGAGTTATTGCGGGGAAATCCGCAAATTTAGAAAAACGTATAATCTCCAGAGCTCTGCCCGTTTCACCGCTTGCCTTTATCACAACACCGTCGAGCCTCCTTTTAGTTCCGAAAGAAGGTTTCAATCTCACTTTTCTTCCTGTCTTGAAAGCCTCGAGAGAATCTGACGGGTTCATACCTATAACAGAATCGAAAGCACCCGCCATTCCGACGTCTGTTATGTAGGCGGTGCCTCTATCAGACACGAATTCGTCGGATGTAGGGATATGAGTGTGGGTCCCGAGAAGCGCTGTCACTTTTCCGTCGAGGCTGAAAAATAGCGCTCTTTTTTCCGAAGTAGCCTCGGCGTGAAAATCAATGATTATCACCGGGTTTTTGACATCGCTCGTTCTTGTTATCTCTTCTATCAGAGAATCAGCGCAGGAAAAAGGATTGTCAGCCTGATTCATGAAAAGTCTTCCGACAAGACATGCAATGAAAATACTGGAATTTCCTGATTTTACAACAGCCGTTCTCGAACCTTTAATGTATTTAGTAAAATTCGCGGGAATGACAACTCTTTTTTCATTCTCAAACCAGTCTTCAGCGCCTGTCACGTGAAGGGAGTGATTGCCGCCCGTGAAAACGGTAACACCGGTTTCGAAAAGCTCTTCTGAGACCTTTCTCGATATGCCGAAACCGGAAGCGAGATTTTCACCGTTGGCAATGACGGCATCCGGAGAATATTCATCAATTATTTGGGGCAAAAAATACCTGCAGACCTGCCTCCCGGGCTTTCCTATAATATCGCCTAAAAATACAATGCTGATATTATTTTGCATATTCCGTCGCTCTGATTTCCCTTATTACAGTGACTTTTATCTGACCCGGATATTTAAGTTCTTTTTCGATTCTCGATGCCACTTCACCGGACAAAACAATAGCTTCAGCGTCTGATATTTTCGAGGGTTCTACTATCACTCTGAGCTCTCTGCCGGCCTGAAGTGCAAACACTTTCTCAACCCCTTCGATGTCAGCGGCTATGTCTTCAAGCTTCTCAACCCTTTCAAGATACGCTTCAATAGTGTCTCTTCTTGCGCCGGGCCTCGAACCGGATATCGCGTCAGCTGCCTGGACGAGGACGGCTATGGGCGATATAGGCTCAGCTTCTTCGTGGTGTGACGCTATTGAATTGACCACGATGATGTCCTCGTTGTATTTTCTCGCCAGATCGGCGCCGATGAGAGCGTGAGTTCCTTCGAGCGTGTGATCTGCGGCTTTGCCAATATCGTGAAGAAGTCCGCTTCTTCTGGCTATTGAAGCGTCGAGACCGAGTTCACCGGCCATTAGAGCCGCCAGATATGCGACTTCTTTTGAATGCTGAAGGACATTCTGACCGTAACTCGTCCTGTATCTCAGCCTTCCGAGATATCTCATTATCTCCGGGTGTAAAGTTGATATGCCGAGTTCGTTAACAGTATCTTCGGCAGTTTTCTTTATTATCTCGTCAATTTCTTTTTTCGCTTTTTCTATTACCACTTCTATCCTGCCGGGGTTAATCCTTCCGTCAGACACGAGTTTTTCCATTCCTATCCTCGCTATCTCTCTTCTGACCGGATCAAACCCTGAGAGGGTTATCGCTTCAGGAGTGTCGTCTATTATTATCTCGACTCCAGTTAAATTCTCAAAAGACCTGATATTTCTTCCTTCCCTGCCGATAATCCTGCCTTTCATGTCCTCTGAAGGCAAGGGGACAACAGACACGGTGGATTCGACTGTGTGGTCGGTTGCGCATCTTTGAATAGCGGAGACGACAATTTCCGCGGCCTCCTTGTCGGCTTCCTTGGATGCGTTATCGACAATTTTTTTAATCATCTGGGCGGCTTCCTTCTTCACCTGTGTCTCGAGACTCAGAAGGAGTTCGCTCTTGGCTTCCTGAACCGTCATTCTCGATATTTTCTGCAGTCTGTTGCTGATTTCTTTAAGTTCGTTGTCGAGTTTTTCGGATTTGAGCATAAGAGCTCTCTCCTTGACGACGAGGTCTTTTTCTTTTTTAACGAGCTCTCTTTCTTTAGAAGTCACTGATTCCTGTTTCCTGTCGAGAGATGACGTCCTGTCATTCAGCCTTTTTTCTGTCTGATACATGTCTCTTTGGAACTTCCGCTCTTTGGATTCTAAATCTGCTCTTGTCTTCGCTGCTTCTTCGCTGACTTCCAATTTGGCTGTTTTTTTGTAGGACTCTGCTTCGCCTCTGGCGTCCTCAATTATCTTGCGTGCCTGAGTTTTGGCGTCCTCGAGTCTGCTTTTCTGTATCTTCAGGCTCACCACGTAACCGAGCCAGAAAGTGATAATGCACAGAAAAAAGCACAGGATTATTATTGGAAGAATCAAAACAAGCGGAATGTTGGAAATTCCGTTGTTCTGCCCTACCAACTGGGTCAAAAAGTTTATATACAAGAAATCCCTCCCTGCCGGGACGGGGAATACAGGTCAGTAAGAAATCGGTTGTCCTTCAGGTGCTAAATTCAGACGGCAAAAAAGTCCTCGGCGGCTCAAAGCCCGGAGGAGACGATGCCGGAATCATTCCTCTGCAGTTTCTCTTATCATTGAAAGTTTTAATTATTAAAAGAGAACGATTTCTGCTAAACAAGTATTCTTATCCCTTTATTTCTGGAACCGGGATGCCGTGTGAAAGAAGAGTTTGAACCTTTATCAAAGTGGGTATCCTGTCTTGAGTTCGGAAAATCTCATTTAAGAGCTCAGTCGTCCCCCAAGGGACCGGATTCCCTGCTAAAGGTTGTTGGCTCAAACAAAATCTATTCATCACAAACATCCCAGTGTCCGTTTCGTAAATACTCTCTTTTCCATCAAAAACATTTTATCAGATTTGATGAGCTAATTCAATATCCGAAAAAAAGACGCTTATTAATTCGAAAAGTCAGGTGGAGGAGGAGGTGTAGTATTGACATTTGTATTTTTGAAATAGCTTTTACCGAAATTAATAAGAGCTTTCTGTCTGTTTCGGAGCTGTTTTTTGAGAGTCGCCTCATCTATACCTATTTTATAAGCCGCTTCTTTAAGCATTTTCCATTCTTCGTGGCTAACTCTGCCGTCGCTTAACGCCATATCCATGAGATAAGAAAGAAAAGCAGAACCCCTGGCTTTGTCAGACGGTATCTGCCATACGTGATTGCCGTTTTTTACTCTTTCTACTATCTCGGCGGTCTGGGACTCAGGAACTCCGTGTTTCGAGGCGAATTCAGCGAGTTTCTTCCTCTCTTTTTGGTCGGCGGCGCCGTCGGCGAACATCATCGCCGCAAGAGCTTCTATCACAGCCGAAGGGTTCTGTGGGAGATCAGTATTCGCTCTGCGCCTGTCTTCATCCCACTGTGCCCGGTTGGAACTCGACCAAGAATAGAAATCTTTTATCTCACCGAGAATCCACGCCCTGCTTCCGTCGTTGAGGACTGTCCCGCAGTAAGGGCATACATCACTCGCGTCCCTTAACTCCGGAGCGCCGCAGTTAGGACAGTGAGAAGATGAGAAAGAGCCTGAAGTTGAAAACGCGTCGCTATTTCTGATAAGAGTGAAAACAGTCGATCTTATAGCCCTCGGGCCTGTCTGTTTTATCCTGCCTGTCGACAGGTTCCTTTCGGCGAGGCTTCCCGACCATTTTACAAGAACATGAATCTTGTCGAACTTGTCATCCGACTGAATCCATAAAGTTTCGACTTTGCCGACCGCCGGAAATCTGTAATATACTGCCGAGTTTCCTTTTTTGCCGGCGGCTATCTGCGCCGCCAATTCTTTGTAAGATTCCGGAGATGCGACTTTCCTCAGATGAAGCGAATCGCCCGTGAAAAGCGCAGCCTGATACCTGTAGAACACGACTGAAGCCCTGTCCTCGATGTATTGGACTGAAAAATTCGGATCCTTCGCGGTTATAAGCTCCTTTAGAAAAGAGGTAACTTTTGCTTTTTGCGGTTCCCATTCTTCTTCCTGCGTTATTTCGGAAAGTATCCAGTCATAAGCCGGACTCCTGATGAAAGCGTTGCATGCCTTGCACTTTCCGGCATCGGTTATCTCAAGAGGAGCCGCGCAGTTCGGGCAATTTCCCTCAAAAGCCCCTTTTCCTGAAAGTGTCTTGGTGTCGGCTTTTCTCAAAAATGTCCAGATTTCAGTGAAAGTTTCATTTACAGTGCTTCCCGGAAGAGTTTTTTCCGTTTTTAGGTCTTTTTTATAGTCCTTTGCTTTGGCGGTAATTGCAAAATGGAGAGTGTCGAAATGTTCGTCAGAAGAGAGAGCTATCAGTTCGACTTTGCGGACGGAGACGTTTTCCATGATATTTCTCCATCCTTCGGCTTTCTGCATCTGGATCTGAAGAGAGAATCTTTCGTTGACTCCGTCGGAAATGAACGGAATCACTTTTTTCAAATCCTGCGCGCTCCAAGCATTTTGGACTGCAACAAAAGCTGTCGCCACTCTTGTCTTGAGAGCTTCAAGCGAGAATTTTTCGTCCTTTGCCTTCAGACGGGAGATGTCTGAATCTATTGTGCTGTTCCTGACCGCTTTGGCAGATTTTTTAAGATTCCTGTCGGTAATGGCTCCGGAAGTTTTAACCTTGGAAAAAATCGCCGCCGCTATTATGAAAAGGGTTAGAGGGATTCCGATGCAGGGATACTTGATAATTAGCCATATAAGGCACACAATAAGCTCTCCGCCGCCGTTCCCGCCGCCGCTGCCGCCTCCTCCAAAAGAGCCTCCTCCGCCTCCTCCGCCGCCGTATGATTCTCCGCCTCCGGCTCTGGACAAAAGAACGGGACTGCCCAAAAAGATTAAAACGGCCACAATCAGCAAGAAAACTGTTAACTTTTTCTTCATTTTTCCTCCATCAGCCCTTGGACAAAAGCGCTTTATGAATCCGGCGAATACTCATTTTTAGTTCTACTCCCATTCTATTGTCGCGGGCGGTTTTGAAGAAACATCGAAAGCGAGATACAAAAGTTTATTGCCCTTCAGGGAATCCGCGAGTTCATCCATGAATTCTTTTTTTAATAGGTAAGGTTTTGCAGTCATGCCTCTTAAAGACACGACAGGCCTGACGACGACTATCTCGGCTTCTTTCAAGTCTGACAAAACGGGCAGCAAAATAACCGGCATCTGCCAGATTTCTCCGTATATATTGTGCTTCACGAGAAGTCTATTCGCCTTTTTATCTGCTTTTCTTAGAATTGCAAGCCTTTCAGCCGTCACGAACGCCTTTCTCGGCGAAAACTTCGGCACTTTTTTGTGTCCGTGAATCCAAATCGCCCTGTTTACACCTTTGACAGCTCTGAATATAATATTTGCGCAGGAGGCGGCTCTTTCGAGATCTTGTTTTTCCGAACAGAGAACAGCCGTGTATTCATAACTGCGGAGGTCTCCTTTCACGCCGACGGATTTTACAGGCAGAAGGTCTTTTTCAAAATCTTTTGTCTCGAGCAAAAGCAGTTCACGCCTCGCTTTTTCGTATTCTCCTCCTACATGCCTTCCGTCTGAGCATACACACCTCACTCCGAGGCCCGGTCCAGGGAAAGGATGCCTTTCAAGAAATTCGGGCGGTATTCCGAGGTGTCTGCCGAGATTTCTGACCTCGATTTTGTATAAGTCTTTCAGGGGCTCGACAACCATGCCTTCTTTTATCATTTCATCAATCAAAGGAACTCTGTTGTGGTGAGTTTTTATCCTACTCGCGTGTTGCGTCCCGCCGGTTTCTATTCTGTCCGGGTAAATCGTCCCCTGCCCGAGAAGTGCTCCCCTGCCGGAAGCATCGTTCAGGACAGGGCTGACTGACTCTATGAAAGCCTCACCTATCAATTTTCTTTTTTCTTCGGGGTCGCTGACGCCTTGAAGTTTGGCAATAAATTGTTTTGACGCGTCAATTAATTTCATTCTTCCGAGAAGCCCCTGTTTTTCAAAAAGAGCCATGACTTCACCGCTCTCGTTCTCCCGCATGAGGCCTGTGTCAACGTGTATGAACTGAAGTCTTTCCGGGGGCAGGAATTTGGCGAGTAAAACCGCAGCCACTGTAGAGTCCACGCCGCCGCTGACGAGCATGACCGTTTCTCTTGCGGCAGTTTCTTCTTTGATTGTTTTCTCCACGCTTTCGAGGACAGCTTTTTGATCCCAGGATTTTTTGCAGACGCAAATGCCTATAACGAAGTTTTCTATCATTTTTAAGCCGCTGGGAGTGTCGTCAACTTCCGGATGGAACTGAAAACCGAAATGTTTCGACTCAAGTTGCTGTAGCGCCGAATATCTCTGAATTTCACCCGACGGCGACACGGAAATTCCGATTTCATCCATATCTCCGGGGTGCACAACAGCGTCTCCGTGGCTCATCCAGACCGTTTCCTCGTCTGCAAGCCCGGCAAAGATTTCAGTTTTCTTCGTTATTCTCAATACACTCGAGCCGTATTCCTGTCCCTTGTTTTCTATTTTACCCCCGTGAAACTTTGCAATTTCCTGATGACCGAAACAAAACCCGAGGACCGGAATGCCGCTTTTTAATATTTCAGGGTCCAGTGCGAGTTCATTTTGCGAGCTCAGCGCGGGACTTCCTGAGAGTATTATGCCTTTGAACCCAAATATCGAATTTTTATCCTTAACCGGATCGAGAATTTCTGAATAGACTCCTGCTTCTCTCACTTTTGTAGCTATCAGGTGGGCGTATTGCCCCCCGAGATCTATCACGGCAATTTTGTCGGGCACAATTTCCCCTTTTCTTTTTTTTCACCCCGTGCTAACTGCAGTTCTATGGAATTAGTATCAGAAAATATATCATTTTCATGGGATAAAGGAAAATTGTTATCCGGAATCTCAGTTGAAATATCCCAGGGAAAAATAATTTCTCTGTCAGGAGAGATGGCATCCGGAAAAAGCACTTTACTCTTTCTTCTCTCCGGTCTGCTCCGGCCTGCATCAGGAAATGTCCGCTGTATAGATGAAAAAGGCGTTGACTGCGAAGCGGCTGATTTCACGGGGCTAATCCGGCAGGAAATTTTCAATCAGATAGCATTCACTACATCTTGCAAGGAACTAAAATTCAGCGCGTCTCTGAAAAGAACGGGACATTCAAAAACACTCGACGACATAAAGAAAATCCAAGAGGTATGGTCTCTACGAAGTGAGGCAACTTATAAAATGAGTTATTTCGAGCTTCTCAAGCTTTTTTCAGCCGGGTTTATTCTATCCGGGAAAAAACTCATTCTCTTTGACGAGGTCTTCGTCAACCTTTCCTCTGCCGAAAGACATTTTTTTACACAAAATCTTTTTCAAAGCGGCGTGGGAGCTCTATTTGTCACACAGTTCCCGGGGTTTTTCAAAGGTATATCTCATAGACACTATCATCTCAAAGACGGAAACATAATTGAAAAAGATCTGTCAGAATTCCGCCCTGTTCATATACAGCCCCTAATGGAATTGTTCAGAAAAAATGAATGCTTTTTTTCCGGTTCAGACGCCGATTTGAGAGCTAATATGAAAGATTTTTTGAGTCAAAAATACAGAATTTCTTACCTGCCCAACTATTCCGAACGGCTGTTTTTTTACGCGGATATACAAAAAGAACTGTCCTGGAGAGGAATAGACCCGGTCAAATTCTTGGAAAAGCTCAAATCCTCGGGATTAAATCCCGAAATTGCTGATAAAGACCCTTTTCATATATCATCGGGGCAGAGGCGGACGATTGCAGCCTGTTTCGCTCTTTGCAGGCAGCCCAAAGTTATTTTCATAGAAAACCCGCTTCTCCACTTCGACTCTCCAAGACTTTCATGGCTTGCGGATGAACTCTCCTGTTTTGTTTCGGAAGGAGGAAAAGTTTTCTATTCCTCCCCGCTGGGCGATTTGGGGAAAACCTCGCTTGCATAGAAAAAAGACCCTTCTTGGATTTGACCTTTATCCGTGATATATATATAATTGCGGTTGTTTTCAAATATATGTATATATTTTTTCAGGAGGCTAAATGACTGAGATAAGATTAAAAACCGGACTCGCAGACATGCTCAAAGGGGGCGTCATAATGGACGTCACCGACGCGAAACAGGCGTCCATCGCGCAGGAAGCCGGAGCTGTCGCAGTAATGGCGCTTGAAAGAGTGCCTGCTGACATAAGGGCTTCCGGAGGAGTCGCCAGGATGGCGAGTATAAAGAAAATCAAGGAAATCATGGAAACCGTTGATATTCCAGTCATGGCAAAATGCAGAATAGGACATTTTGCCGAAGCACAGATACTTCAGGCTCTCGGTGTGGATTTCATAGACGAATCCGAAGTTCTTACGCCGGCTGACGACAGATTCCATGTAGACAAGCACGCCTTCGACGTGCCTTTCGTCTGCGGCTGCAGAAATTTAGGTGAAGCCCTGAGGAGAATCGGAGAAGGAGCCGCTCTTATAAGGACAAAAGGCGAAGCCGGAACTGGCGACATTGTTCATGCCGTCAGGCATATGAGGACAGTTCAGCAGGACATAAAAACACTTACAACTCTGAGGGGCGATGAACTCATGGCGAAATCCAAAGAACTCGGCGCTCCTTATTCTCTCGTCAAATATGTCGCGGAAAACGGAAAACTTCCCGTCCCTAATTTCGCCGCCGGCGGCGTGGCTACCCCTGCAGACGCCTCTTTGATGATGCAGTTGGGGGCGGAGAGCGTTTTCGTGGGATCCGGAATTTTCAAATCATCGGACCCTGAAAAAAGGGCTCGTGCGATAGTATTGGCAGTCACCCACTACAAAGACGCCAAAACCCTTGCCGAAATTTCTGAAGAACTCGGTGAAGGCATGAGGGGGATAGATTCTTCCAAAATATCCCCGGAAGACGAACTTCAGTCCAGGGGATGGTAAAAAACATAGTCGTAGTTGCCATACAAGGCGACTACGCTTCACACGCTGAAAAAGCCCATGAGTTTTTCTCCGGCTCCAGTGTTTTTTTCGCCATAAAACCGGAAGATATTCCGTCGTCTGCAGACATGATAATCCTCCCCGGCGGTGAATCTTCCGCGATATCGCTGATATCAAAACTGTCCGGGCTGGACAAAAAAATCATCTCCGAAGCCGAAAAAGGGACTTTTATCATAGGAACTTGCGCCGGATGCATATTGCTTTCTAAAAAAATCGCAAACCCCGGTAAAGCGGAGCCGTGGAAACTCATTGACATAACTGTCGAGAGAAACGCCTACGGAAGGCAGATAGATTCTTCTTTCAAAACTGTAACTTTCAGCGAGTCCCGTTCAAAACTCGCCGGCAGTAAAAAGTGTGAAGGCGTTTTCATAAGAGCGCCCAAAATAACCCAAACCGGCAAAGACACCGAAGTAATCGCCGACTGTCAAGGTTCCCCGGTCTTCGTCAGGCAGAAAAACATTTTTGCCATGACTTTCCACCCCGAGCTTTCGGAAGGTTTTGAAGTCTATAAAATCATTGAAGGAATTATACGGGAAAGACAGCCTTCATAAACCCTTTTTTGAACCTGTGATTAGGAGTAAATGAAATCAGGAAAAAAAATAATTCTTTACGTTTTGGACTGCTTCAATTATTTAAATGAAGACAATGTTAAAAAAAGGATTTACATGAAAAGAAACGCTAAATCTTTATTTATCTTTTTCTTTCTTATATTTATTTTTGAGTGTGTTTTCTGTCCCGGTTTGCCCTGTTATTTCTATGAAATTCAAACTCCCGACTCAGGAGAAATAATTTATCTTCAAAAACTTTTCCCCTCGGCAGATTCGTTCAACAAGACAATTTTCTGCTCGGATACATTCTTCACGGCTCGCGAGGGCAGTTTTTTATGCGGCTATGCTTTCGTATGTGAAAACGAAGGCTTATTAGGCTCTATAACCTCCATGACTGGAATCTCCGCCAACGGTATTTGTTCAGGTATCCTCGTCATCTCGCACAATGAGACACCTCAGTATTTCAACCTTCTTGAAAAAAGAGGTTTTTTTGAAAAGTTCAAGGAAGTGAAAATTGACAGCCTCGACATCCAAAACAGGGATTTTCTGGACTATGAAATAGACGCAGTCACAGGAGCGACTGTAAGCTCATCGGCAGTAATCCAAAATTTCTGGGAAGCCGCAATAATATATAAAAATGTAACTGACCTGGAGTGAAAATGAAAAGTTTATCACTGGTTTTTGTTTTTTGTGTTTTCTCCGCCTCGACTGTTTTTTCACAGACGAGCAAAAAAGACTACATGGACGAAGCCGGAGTTCTCAACAAAGAAGGAAAAACAGAAGAGGCTATAACTCTTATGAGGGAAGCCGACAATATTTTTCCTGAAGACCCTGATATTTTAGCTCTTTTGGGTTTTTACGTCGGCAAAAGCGCCGGAGAGACGAGTAATTT
>JAFGIG010000027.1 GCA_016929715.1 Caldifarciminota bacterium | reverse complement strand
TACAATTACAATACTGCAAAAGAGACCTACAGGACTTCAGGCGAAATAGTCTCTTTCAGATCAAACTATTCCGTCGCTCCCACGGCTTCATATAATTTTTCACAGAATGTGACCGGCGGAATGAACGGCATATACACAATAAATGAAGACAGGCAGACAGGCAGAAAAATCAGGAATGTAGGTTTGAATATCTGGGCTGAATTCAGGTTCTGAAAAAAGGATGAAGACATCCCGTAGATTTTGCTCTCTTCTTTTTGTCGACATAGCAGGATTTTCAGCCATAGCTGAAAACAACGACCCGGAAAAAGTCAAAAAAATCCTCGAAATTGTCTTCTGCAAAGCAGATGAAATCGCGAAAAAATTCGGAGGGTTTCTATATCAGACTGTCGGAGATCAGATAGTCTTTGTCTTCGGAGCGCCTTTATCCCTGGAAAATCAGGATGAAAGAGCTGTTTTATCAGCCCATGAAATCAGGGAATCTTCAGCATCTCTCTCCGAGTCAGCTGGTGTCCAGATTTCCTTTCACATAGGGATACACTCCGGCGACCTCCTCTGCGGAGAAATAGACGTCAACGGAAAATCTTCTCTTTCAATAGTAGGAGACGCGATAAATGTCGCGAGCCGGCTCCAGCAGATATGCCCGAAAAATCAGATATATATCAGTCAAAAAATCCGGAAAAATGTATCGCATCTTTTTAACACACGGTTTATCGAAAGCGTCAGATTCAAAGGGAAAAAAAATGTTGTGGATGTTCATAGACTCTTGTCTCAAAAAACAAGAAGAAGGAGCCGGCGCGGAATAAAATGGGCAAATATTCCTTTTGTCGGAAGGGAAAAGGAATTCTTATCTGTTATTAACTTTCTCAATAAAAAAGACAATTTAAGCAATATACTCCTGGTCACTGGAGAACCCGGGGTCGGAAAAACAAGGTTCGTGGAAGAATTAAAAAGAAAGGTCTGGAAAGGATCAGAAACCTTAAAAGCCAGATCAATCCCCTACGGGGCGGACAGTTTCAGCGGAGTCAAATCTTTCATGGAGTCTCTGCTTCCGGAACTTTCAATTAAAGATATATCCCGAAAAGACCTCGTGAAATTCAAAAATTTTCTGAAAAAGAGCGGCATCTCCTATCATAATCTTGCCGCAGACACTTTTATTGATTTTTTCGCAGGAAAATTTTCCATTGATTCGGAAAAACCGAAGATCAGGTTTTTACTTAAAATTCTCGTGGATCTATCAAAGCTGAGTATCGAACGCTCCGGTAAAAAAAGAGTGGTTTTTATCTTCGAAGACCTTCACTGGGCAAAAAAACCGCTGTTGGATCTCATCGAAGCTCTGGCAAAGGATCTCCCTCCCAAAAAAGCGCTGATAGTATTGGTTTCGCGTTCGAATGATTCCGGCGGCATCCTCTCAGAATACATAGAAAAATTTTCAAAATTTTCACGCCTGCATCAAATCCCTCTTCTCCCTCTGCAGAAATTTGAATCTCAGAATTTAGTTTCTTTTATCCTAAATATTGAAAAAATCCCGCCTGACTTACGGACCAAAATACTTGATCACTGCCAGGGAAACCCTCTTTATTTAGAGGAGATAACAAAAATGCTCATAGACAGAAAAATCCTCTGGCAAGATAAAAATGTATGGACCGGTAAAGCGACAGAAGATTTCATTGTCCCCCAAACCGTCGGGGAAATAATAATGAGCCGTTTTGATATTTTAGGAGACCAAACAAAAAATTTTTTGGAGGCGGCATCAGTCGCCGGCTATACTTTTCGAAAAGAAATGGTCCTCAAGGTTAAAGGAATTTCCGGTAAAAAGGCTGTCGACGAATCAGCGGAAAAGAATTTCATTTCAGAGACATCTCCCGGCGAATATTCTTTTTCTCACATTATGATAAGAGACGCTATATATTCGAGTATAACAAATGAGCAAAAGATACAGCTCCACGGCGAGATTTTTAAGTATCTTGAAAACTCCAGGTCAAAAGATATGTCTTTCGCGCAATCAATGGCTCACCACGCCCAGATGTCCCAAAATCACGGTAAAGCTTTTAAGTATTTTCTTCTCTCTTCGCAATACGACGAGAAACGTTATTCTTTTCACCATGCGATTGACTGTCTTGAAAAATGCGAAAAAATAATTAGCTCCGGAATTTTTTCTCCCTCTAAAAAACTTATGTTCGATTATCTCATGACAGCAGGAAGGATTTACGGATTTTGCGGCAATCACAAGAAATCACTCATTTTTCTCGGAAAAATTAATTCTCTTTCCCTCGATTCACAGGACAAAGCGCTTTTTTATCTCGAAATCTCCGCTCAGTTTTTAAGAACAAGCCGCTACAGAGAAGCCCTGACGTACGTAGAAAAAGGACTATCTCTCGCTCAAAAGATCCAAAAAAGCCTGGTTTTCAGACTTCTGCTTAACAAAGCCGACGCTCTGTATTTTCTCGGAGACATCAACGACTCGCATATAATTCTCGACAGGGCAAATAAATATCTTCTCAATAAAAACAATTCCTCCTCGCTTTCTTACAGAGGCAAACTCGCCGACATATTAAATGAAAAAGGACATCCCGAAAAAGCGCTTAAAATCCGGCTCGAAATAGAAAAAAAGGCGGCTAAACTTAATCTTTTGTCCCTGCTATCCACTAATTACAACAATATCGGTGTCATTTACGACAACATGGGAAAGCCTTATAAGGCTCTTGCCGCTTATGAAAAAGCCAACGAAATAGACAGAAAAACAGGATACAGCCTCGGCGAAGCCATAACTTCATACAACATAGCGTCGCATTTTGCCGAATTCGGCAACAATCAAGAAGCATTGAAATGGCTGGAATGCTACCACAGGCTCAATTTGAAAATTGACAATCTCCTCGGCGAAGGGTATTACAATCTCGGACTGTCCGAAGTCAAATACAATAAAGACAAAATTTCAAGCTCAATTGGATGTTTAGAGAAAGCTCTGAAAGTCTTTAGTAGCCTGAAATCCAAAAACATGGAATTCTACGTTTTGGAGCTTATACTCCTGCATTGCGCTGAAAATCATTTTTCTAAAACTTTTGAGCCTTATTTCGGCGATTTCAATGGGATGTTTTCAAAAATGAAAAACAAAAGCAGTGAAGATTTTAATATTAGTCATAAAATCGTATCGGCAATAGTTTACAAGAGATTAGGAGAAAATAGAAAATTCGAAGCGGTAAAAAAACAACTCTTACGCTACATTTCATCGTCAAAAACCCTGCCGGAAGAAGGGCACGAGTTAAATGCCCTTCTCTCTGTATTCAGCGATTCAAAATCGGTTTTAGATAAGATCAGAACTAAATGCTCATCTTGGATGGGAAACTACTGCAGGTCATTTAAGACAGAACACGAATTGGCACGTTTTAAGAGAAGGAGGCTTGTCCGTAAAATTCTCGACAAAATAAACACCCTCGAAAATTGAAAGTTCCGTTTCCTTTACACTTGAGTTTTAACTAACTATAATAATTATATGTCCGCGTTTCTTTCATCATATATAACAAGGCTTGCGCTTGCCTCTTTACTTGGGGCCCTGATAGGCGTTGAAAGAGACATTCACGGCAGAGCGGCGGGATTCAGAACTCATATTCTCGTATGTCTGGGCTCCGCTCTTTTCATGATAGTTTCTATAAAAATCGCCTTGGATCCAATATTTAAAGGTTTAGCTGACCCTTCAAGAATAGCGGCGCAGATTTTGACAGGTATCGGTTTCATCGGAGCGGGGACAATACTCAAGGAGGGATTCAATGTCCGCGGCCTTACAACCGCGGCTTCTCTTTGGGTTACCGCAGGGATAGGTATGGCAACTGCTTCGGGTTATTATTATCTCGCCTTTTTTTCGACTTGCATCGCTGTTATAACCCTTATGTTCATGCATTTTATCGAAAAAAAATTTACAAAAGATTCATACAGATTTCTGATAGTCGAAACCGACGAGGCTTTTGACCCTTCGATTCTCATAGACACTATCAAAAAGCAGAAAATCAAAATCATCACTCTCAGCGTGAAAAAAAATTATTCAGAAAAGACGGTCAGGCTTAAAATATACTTGAAGTTGTTTCAGTGCGGACCAGCCGACAAACTTTCCCATGAAATAATAAAAAGTATTGAGGATCTAAACTGCGGCCTTAAATCTATACGATGGGATCATCAGCTTTAGTAAAAAACCGCAATCGGCATTCTTCTGCCTGAGCCGAAAGCTTTTTCAGTTATTCTCAGGCCTATTGCGGCTTGACGCCTCTTGTATTCGTTCTTATAAACTCTTTCTGCGATCATATCAACCGTCTTTTTTTCAAAACCTCTCGATATAATTTCTTCCGGGGAAAGATTTTCCTCAACCAGAAGTTCGAGAATTCTGTCAAGGATCTCATAAGGCGGCAACGTGTCCTGATCTTTCTGATCCAATCTCAACTCGGCAGAAGGAGGTTTTAATATTGTGTCTACAGGTATTATTTCCTCTTTTTTGTTTATATGAGACGCGAGTTTGTAGACTGTCGTCTTCGGGACATCAGACAAAACGGCAAGCCCTCCGCTCATGTCTCCGTATAATGTGCAGTATCCTACGGCGAGTTCGCTCTTGTTTCCGGTTGAAAGAAGCATTGAACCGAACTTGTTTGAAAAAGCCATGAGCAAATTGCCCCTTATTCTCGCCTGAATGTTTTCTTCCGTCTCGTCGAACGGCAAGCCCTCGAAATAAGTTTCCAGTGAAGAAAGATAGGTATTATATATATGCTCTATGGATATTATTAATAACTCTATGCCCAGATTGTCAGCGAGCGTTTTTGAATCTTCGACACTGCCTTTAGAAGAAAACCGCGAAGGCATTGTTATGCCAGTTAGGTTTTCTTTGCCGATTGCTTCTGCGGCTATGCAAGCCGTGACGGCAGAATCAATTCCCCCCGAAAGCCCTAATACGGCTTTTTTGAATCCGCATTTACCCAGATAATCCCTGACTCCGAGTTTCAGCGCTTGAAATATTTCTTCGGGTTGACTAAATTCACTTTTATTTATCAAGGTTTCATTTTTCCCGGTTTCATAAAAAGCGATTTCTTCCTCAAAAGAAGAAAGAATGACCAGCGGTTTTGCATCCTTGGACAAAACAAAACTGCCGCCGTCGAAAATCAATTCGTCGTTTGCCCCTACCTGGTTGAGAAAAACAAACTCGACTCCGTATTTTTCAGCTATTTTGCCGAATATTTCCTTTCTCTTCCTTCCCTTGCCGACGGAGTAAGGAGAAGCCGAAATGTTTATGATAAGATCCGCTCCTTTTGAGCACAAAGTTTCTATCGGGTCTTTTTCGTAAGGTGCGCCGTATTTCCAAATTTTTGGATCCGACCAAGCGTCTTCGCACACTGTCAGGCCGATCTTTCTTTTTCCAAATACAAAAAGCTCATTGGAACTGGAAGAGTCAAAATACCTGACTTCATCAAATACGTCGTAATACGGAATAAGAGTTTTCGGTTGGCTGAATATTTTTTTCCCGCCGTGAAGAACACATGCTGAATTATAAAGCCCTTTACCTTTTCCGCTTTTTTCGACACATCCCAAGACAATGGCTGTCGAAGGAAATCTTGAAGACAGTTTTAAGTATTCATCGAAATATTGGTCTGACCTATTGAGAAAATATTTCTGTTCCAAAAGATCTTTGGGCGGATATCCCGAGACAAACAATTCTGAAAAGATAACTAAATCCGAATCTTTTTCAGCGGCGGTTTCAATAGCCCTCTTTGCCATTTCTAAATTTCCTCTAAAATCGCCGATTTTAGTATTCAACTGGGCAAGACAGATTTTCATGATTTCTATATATCAACTCTTTTCCAGTTTGACAACACTCCCGAAGATAATCCTATGTAATAGGTTCCATTGTTTTTATCGTCAACGCAACAGAAATACCCGTTGTATCCCGCCTCCAGCGCGATAAAATTTTGATACCATAAAGATTTTTCCAATGAAAAGGATAAACAGTATGAAACGGCATATTCTTTGTTTTTTTCGAAGCCTGCAAGAGAAAATAGGCCCAGTTTCAAGTTCATGTAAAAACAAGCCGGATATTGAAAAAATCCCTGTTTCGGCACTATGACTATACTTCCTTCGCCGGTGGTTTCATCAAGCTTTTGCGGTGTTTTGCCCAGAGGAAAAGCCGTGTATAAAAACAGCGGCAAAACTGAAATGACAAGAGTTTCTTTATAAAAACCGTCATTTTCGTAAAATTTATTTACCTCAACGAGGCCGAAACCTCTTCCTAATTTGTGATTCAGTCCGCCTGTCGATATTTCAAAAAAAGAAAACCGCCAGCAATCCCCGGACAACATGAATTCTGCCGTCTTAAACCTTCTCCATGAGCTGTAATTCCTGTAGGGATCCTCGTCGGCTCCAGATGAAAGCCCGGCAGTTAAAAAGATCGCAAAAACCGTAAAGAAAAGAATTTTAATTTTCATTTGAAAAATTCGCCTGTCGAATGGAACCATATAAGCATATCCAGATGATCAGGGGGTATTGATATTCTTTTTGAAAAATCAACATACAAAATTTCTATTTCAAGATATCTGCTTTCAGAAAGATTTTCCGGAATTTGGTCTAATACTTTATAAGACATTAGAAATCTTAAAACGTGTCTGTCGAGTATCGCAATTTTTTTCCCTCTGCCTATGTTCCTCATGAAATGGCTCGCCTCTTTATACCCCATCCCTTTAACTCTCTCTACCAGTTCAATCCTCATTTGGAGATCGTCTTTGATATTCAGTATGCCGCAAAAAGTGGGCTCTCTAAGAAGTTTCCGTGCCGAGACAATGTTTCCTGCCTTGCAGTTGTGAAAACGCGTCTTGTCCCTGAGGGTTTTTGCCAATTCCTCTTTTGAGCCGTCGAACAGAAGTTTTTTTTCCAGCAGTTCTTCGACGGCGCTCCAACACCTTTTCGCGTTGGACTGTGGCGTGAGAAGGCAGAAACAGAGCTCCGGGAAAATATCTTCATCTTTACTTTTTCCGGTTTTCTCAAACTTTGTCATGCATTTTTCTATTTCGGGTTTCAATTTTTTATAAGAAGAGATTAAATTTTTTTCAGAAATCATAACTGGATAAAGAAAAAGCCGCTCTGTGGAGCGGCTTTTTTCAAAGATATCAAAAATTACATTATCTGGTAACCGACTCCGACACAAATAGCCTGATTTTTAGCTTCTGCCTGAACGTTGTTGACTTTTTCAGGGACATTGGTCAAACCGTGGATGTATCTTGCCTCGAAGAGAAAATTCATGTAGCAAGCTTCAGCTCCAAGAGCGGCGCCAATGTCAAAACCGTTTATGTTTTCGTAATCTCCGCTAGTCTTTGTTCCTCCGACATCTTGTTCCCACGATGCTGAGACTTTTATACCCATGTCAACCCCTCCGAAAAATGCCAAACCGAAAGTCAGGTTGGGGACGTTTAACCTGAGAAGTATTGGAATATTGATGTAATTGATAGTTGACGAGCCTTTTACGTTGCCGTAGCTGTATTTCGCACCTTTCTGCGTAAAGAGAAGTTCTCCCTGAACGGCCATCATCGGGCTAAAAGAATAGTTCCCGTAAACGCCGCCGTAAAATCCCGGCTTCCATCCGCTCATGCTGTCGGGGACGTCACTGCCGTATGTATTCGCGAGGGCAAGACCTCCTTTGACGCCAAAGTGAATCGGAAGAATCATTTGGGAAAAAGCCGCTGCGGAAAAAGCAACCAAGATCAATCCCATCAGCATTAACTTCTTCATTTCGCCTCCTTGTTATACTATCTTAACATAGAATTTATACTATATTAACAAAATGTGTCAAGGAAATTATATCCGTCAGGATGACAGACAAAAAAAATAAAAAAACCCCGGCGGCGTCCTACTCTCCCACAGCGTTGCCACTGAAGTACCATCAGCGCTGGAAGGCTTAACTACCGTGTTCGGAATGGGAACGGG
>JAFGIG010000026.1 GCA_016929715.1 Caldifarciminota bacterium | reverse complement strand
GGAGACGTTTTGGAAGTTTTTCAGGCATGGATAAATCAAAGCGTCCATCTTCCAAAATACATGATGCCGGGATGCCGGTTTGACGGAACCCGAATGAGAAAAAAAAGAAGGCACGGGCGAAGGAGCGGTTTTGGAAATCAATAATGACCAATCATAAAGGAGGAAAAATGCCAGGTGGAAACAAAACAGGACCTTGGGGCGCCGGCTCTAGGACAGGAAGAGGTATGGGATTTTGCGCGGGATATCCCGTTGCGGGATTTATGAATTGGGGATTCGGCGGAGGGAGACGCCAATTCGCGGGGAGAGGCTTCAGAAGAATGTTTAACTGGAGCGGTTATCCTAATTGGCAACCCCTCGGCTTTAGCGGAGCGAATTTTTCGGACGATAATTCCAACGATAAAGAATCTCTGAAGCAGACTGCCGAAGCTCTGAAAGCACAGCTCGATCAGATCAACAGACGTCTCGAAGAAATGGCGGGTGAAAATTGATAGTAGCTGTCACTTGCGCGGGGAAGAGTATTGATTCCCCGCTCGACAATCGTTTCGGAAGGGCGGAGAGTTTTATCCTCTTTGACCTTGAAAATGGAAGTTTCACCTTTCTGGACAACGAACAAAACTTAAACGCGGCACAGGGGGCTGGAATTCAATCTGCGCAAAAAATAGCTAAGTCAGGCGCTACGGCTCTTATCACAGGTCATACAGGCCCAAAAGCATTCAAGGTTCTCTCAAGCGCAGGAATATCCGTTTATCATTCAAGCGCGAAGACTGTAAAGAACGCGATAGAAGAATTCAAAGCCGGAAAACTCGAAAAAGCACCTAATCCCGACGTCGAATCGCATTGGGCATGACTGTCGCTGTCGCCTCGGGAAAAGGAGGGACAGGAAAAACCACAGTAGCTGTGGCGCTTGTTCTTTCTTACGACCGCAATTCCGTGTTGCTCGATTGTGATGTGGAAGAGCCCAACGCTGGGTTTTTTCTGCGGTCCAAATCAATCAAAAAAGAAGAGTTTTCTGTCCCCGTCCCTGTCATAGATGCCGCCAAGTGCAACCTCTGCGGCCGATGCGCTGATTTCTGCAGTTTCAATGCCCTGGCTTTGGCTGGTTCAAAAATCCTGGTCTTTAGAGATCTTTGCCACAGTTGCGGAGGGTGCTCTCTTATATGTCCACAAAATGCCGTAATGGAAGAAAAGAATATAATAGGCGAGATCCATAGCGCTGAAAGTGATAAAATATTTTTCGTTGAGGGAACGCTCAAAATAGGAAAGGCAATGTCTCCGCCCCTGATAAGAGAGGTGAAAAAATACGGAAAAGGAGAGAATCTTACTGTTATAGATTGCCCTCCCGGAAATTCCTGCCCAATGATAACGGCAGTCAGAGGAGCCGATTACGTTGTTTTGGTCACTGAACCGACACCCTTCGGAAGACATGACCTTTCGTTAGCCGCAGAGACAGTATCGGAGATGAAAATTCCTTTGGGGGTCATTCTCAACCGTTACGGTTCGGGTTATAAAGGTGTGGAAGAGTTTTGCGAGAAAAGAGGAATCGAGATAATTCTGAAAATCGACGAGGACATAAAAATAGCGCAAGCCCAATCAGAGGGGAAAACAATTTTAGATGTCTGCCCCGAAATGAAAGACAAAATGTGCGGTATTGTCGATAAAATCCAAAAAGGCTTGACAAAGTGAAAGAGTTGGTAGTCATAAGCGGAAAAGGAGGCACCGGCAAGACAAGTATAACCGCGTCATTCGCTGTATTATCTAAAAATTCCGTGGTTGCGGACTGCGATGTTGACGCAGCAGATCTTTTTCTTGTGTTGAATCCAAAGATGATAACTTCAGGTAAGTTCATCAGCGGAAAAAAAGCGAGTATCATCAGTGAAAAATGTTTGTCCTGCGGAAAATGCTTCTACCTTTGCAAATTTGACGCCGTTAGTTACGATGATTTGACTGGAAAATATGTAATATGTGATACAGCATGTGAGGGCTGCGGTGTTTGTGCAGCATTCTGTCCTGCCGGAGCAATTAGTTTCACAGAAAGAGAATGCGGGGAATGGTTTATTTCAAAAACCTCTCATGGAACAATGGTTCACGCCAGATTAAAAATTGGAGCGGAGAATTCAGGCAAACTCGTAAGCCTCGTCAGAAAAATTGCGAGAGAAGAAGGGGTCAAAGAGAAAGCGGAAAAGATTATTGTTGACGGTCCCCCGGGGATTGGGTGTCCGGTCATAGCTTCAGTCACGGGTTCGGATGCGGTTTTCGCAGTCACGGAGCCTTCTCTTTCCGGAAAGCACGATCTCGAAAGGGTGTCTGAGCTCGTAGGGCATTTCAACCTGCCGCTTTTCGCCTGTGTTAATAAATGGGATGTAAATCCGGAAATAACTTTAGAAATAGAAAAATTCTGTGTTAAAAAAGGGATTTTTTTCTGCGGAAAAATACCTTACGATAAAAATGTGACAAAAGCTCAAATAGAAGGGAAAAGTGTCGTGGAGTATGATGAAAGCCCTGCCGCCCGTGAAATATCTAAGATCTGGGGGAATTTATGCGGGAAGATTCTGTAAAAGACGATGATCGTATTATATCTGAAAAACTGTCCGGAATAGCCAGAAAAATAGCAGTTTTATCAGGCAAAGGAGGAGTCGGAAAAAGCACTTTCGCGATGAACCTGGCGGTGTCTCTCGCGGCTCTCGGCCATAGGACAGGTCTTCTCGATATAGACATGCACGGTCCGAGCATTCCGACAATGCTCGGCCTTTCTCAAACGAAGGCTCATAGCGACGGAAATGAAATTCTTCCCATTGAGATTCCATGGTCTGAAAATCTGAAAGTCATTTCAATAGGATTCCTTCTTGAAAACCCTGATGACGCTGTTATCTGGAGAGGTCCTATGAAAGCCGGCATGATCAGGCAGTTTATCAAAGATGTAAAATGGGGAAATCTCGATTTTCTCATTATAGACTGTCCTCCGGGAACTGGTGACGAAATACTTTCCACGGTTCAGCTCATGGGAAGAGGCTCAGAGGCGATAGTAGTGACAACCCCCCAGGAAGTTGCCTCAGCCGATGTGAGGAAATCTTTGAATTTCTGCCGAAAGCTCGATTTACCGGTCACCGGACTCGTTGAGAATATGAGCGGCTTTATCTGTCCTCACTGCGGAGAGGAAACCAATATTTTCAAAAGTGGCGGAGGAGAAGATATGGCAAAATCCTTTGGAGTCCCTTTTTTAGGAAGAATTCCGATAGATCCGGAAGTTGTGAATTCAGGTGATGAAGGGAAGCCTCTAGTGCGGAGTCTTGATCATACGGGGTCAGCGGGTATTTTCTTTTCAATCGCGGAAAATATCTCTAAAAAATCGCCGGCACCGAAAATACAATATGGAGGATAAAATGAAGATAGCAGTTCCCGTTGCTAACGGACTTTTAAATGCTCATTTCGGACATTGTGATACTTTTGCCATAATCACAGCAAATAAAGCCGAAAAAAAAATAATGTCCAGAGAAGATATCGCTGCTCCTCCTCATGAACCCGGACTTTTACCAAAGTGGTTAGCTGAAAAGAAAGTCGAACTGATAATAACCGGAGGCATGGGAAACAGAGCGAAAACTCTTTTCAACCAGATGGGAATCGAGGTTATCGTGGGTGCGCCTGTCGAAACACCTGAAATACTTGTCGAAAGCTATTTAGACCAAAATCTGAAGTCTGGAGAAAATATCTGTGACCACTGAAGCCGGCGAACCGGTAAAGCCTCCTTTTTCCCACAGATTTTGCTTCCTCTGCGGAGATGAAAATCCTTCTTCGCTGAAGCTGAAATTCAAATCGGAACAAGACGGTTCTGTCCAGGCAGAGTTCAACATCGCCCCAACGCTTCAGGGTTATGAAGGAATCCTTCACGGAGGAGTTATTTGCAGTTTGCTCGACTGCGCGATGACACATTGTCTGTTTCTCAGAAATATATCGGCTTTCACAGCCGAACTGAAGGTGAGGTTCCTCAGTCCTGTTCCGATTAGCTCTAGGTTATTGATAAAGGCTTGTCTCAAGGACATAGTTCACGGCATCTACAGGTTATCAGGCGAAATTTCTTCAGAAGGGCGAACATTCGCCAGAGCCGAGAGCAAATTTAGAGAAACAGTTCCCGACACATCTGCGCGAAAAATGAAATGATAAATCTCTGTGGGGTAAATTGCGAGAGGGACTGTTTTTTTTTTACAAACGGTAAAAGATTCGCGGCGATAAAAGGCGAAGTGTTCTGGTCTCAATGCTAAGGAAAGAAAACCTGCCCGATCCATGGG
>JAFGIG010000136.1 GCA_016929715.1 Caldifarciminota bacterium | reverse complement strand
CTCAAGTATTTCTGCGTTTTTAGCAGGAAATCCGGTTTTTTTGACAAGCTTTTCAATTTTTTCTTTGTCCCCGGCTAAAAAACAACTGCCAATAAAATTATTTTCTACGGCCCTTTTCAAACTTTTAATGACTTCCTCGTCTTGAGCTGCCGCGACAGACAGGGAAACTGGCGGAAGCTTTATGACGGCTTCTTTGAGTTCCTTGAAATTACTTATTCTCAATTATGCCCTCCTTTTGCCCCTGATTATTAAAGTGAGTCAAAGGATTTATTTCTTCGTCATTTTTTATACATTGCGGCCATTTCATGGATTTTTCCTTACCTGTCAAAACAAGAAAAACATTTCCCGCTATAGCCTCGTTTTCATTTTCTCCGGGATAGATATGAACATTCCCGAGCTTAGAGCATTTTCTACTGATTTCCCCAGTGAGATAGCACTCGTTAGCCACACCACCGGTTACGATTATTCCGTCCATATCAAAATCGAGAACTGACGCCATTGCGCCAATTTCCTTGCATATCTGATAAATCATCGCGTCATATATAAATTTCGCGAATTTGTCTTTTTCTTTGATGCGCCTGACAACTTCTCTTATGTCTTTTGTTCCAAGATATGCGTAAATGCCGCCTGCCCCGTATAGTTTTTTGTGAAGCTGATCTCTTGTGTATTTTCCCGAAAAACAAGCTTCGAGAAGTGGTATAGGCGGAACACCGCCCGCCCGTTCCGGTGTAAAAGGAGCTCCTTCCATTCTGTTGTCGCTGTCAATTATGCTCCCACGGTCGAACGGGGCTATGGAAAATCCGCCTCCGAGATGGCAGACAACACATCGCATTTCGTTGAATTCTTTGCCGATCTCGCCTGCGAGTTTTCTGACAGTTGCCCTGATATTCAAGGCGTGAACAAAAGAAAATCGGGGCAATTCAGGGCAGCCTGAAATCCTCGCTATCGGTTTTATTTCGTCCACCCCCACGGGATCAACAACAAATGAAGCCGCATTCAGAGACAGAGACAATCTGTATGCTATTGGCGCTGCAAGATTTGAAGCATGCTGATAGACAGGTGTGTTCAAACTGAAATCGGCTAGTTCGGAATTCAATTCTATGACTCCGCTCGGAACCGGCGGAAGCATCCCCCCTATCGCGCCTATGGCAGATATTTTTTCTCCGTCTCCAAGAGAGCCTTTTATGAAATTCCGGACGAGTTCTTCCCTGAAATCGACTTGAGCCGATATGCTGGGGTATCTGTGGATTAAATCGTCGGAATGCTCAATCACAGACGCTGTTGATAATTCTATTACGCTTCCTTTCTGGCAAAACAGCGAGCATTTTGTCGTCGTCGAACCTGTATTTACTACTAATATAAAGCTTTCTGAATCCATTTTTCCTTCCGTTTTGATTTCGTCTTCTGGAATCTGGCGAGCAAAAAGACAGTATATAAGAAACGCCCTGAAAGGACAATACTTCAGGGAAAATCAGCCCCGAGGCGCGCTTTTTTTCTTCTTGTCTTTAGCTCTCGATACCGACGCTTTTCTACCCCTGATTTTCACATTGAATTTTTTTAGGATTTCCTCTGCTGAAGAAAACGGCACCGTCACAAAAGAAAATAAATCAAAAACCTCCACATCATTCAAATGTCTGTTTTGAATTTTTGTCACGCTCATTATTAGATGCGCTAATTTTTTCGGCGTAATACCGTCTTTTTTCCCGATAGAAATAAAAAGCCTTGTGGTTCCTTTGTCGTCAACTGATATCTTTTTTCCTGATTTTCCGCGTTTAATTTCACCGTAAACACTCGCGTCGAGGTATTTTTCAAAAGACGACCTCAATAGAGCCGCTATAACTCTGGACGCCCCGTAATTCAAAACAAGCTCGTCTGCCCAACCCGAATATTCCTCGTCTCCGTCTTTTTGTATGGCTTTTTCAAGCTCTTTGTCCAACCTCTTTCGCTTTTCGCGCATTATTTCTACCACTTCGGGTATTTCCGCCTTTTCTATTTTCGCATTAGCGGCATTTTTAATGAAAAGAAGTTTTCTATATTCATAAGGCGTCACGAAAGTGACAGCTGTGCCGGTTTTTCCCGCTCTGCCGGTCCTTCCGATTCTGTGAACGTAAGATTCCGGATCCTGAGGCAGAGAAAAATTTATTACGTGCGAAAGGTTGAAAACATCGAGTCCTCTTGCCGCCACATCAGATGCGACCAGGAGATTTATTTGCCTTCGTTTAAACCTTGAAAGTATTTTTTCTCTCTGGGCTTGAGTAATATCGCCGTGAAGCCCGTCGACGTCGTATCCTCTGTCGCTTAACAGTTTCGTCAGGGTATCTACGTCTTTTTTAGTCCTGCAGAAAATAAGGCCGTAAAATTCATCTTCGAAGTCAATTATTCTGCACAGGGCTTCGGCTTTGTCACCTTCTCTGACTTCAAAATATATTTGCTCAGTCAAGCTTGTCGTCAGTTGATCTTTATCAATTTTTATTAATTCATAATCTTTCATATATGAATTTACTGTTTTCAGTATCCTCTTCGGTATCGTCGCTGAAAACATCAGCGTTCTCTTTTCCGGGTTTGTATGTTTTAATATCTCTTCCATTTCTTCCATAAAACCCATGTTTAGCATTTCGTCAGCTTCGTCAATAACAAGAACATCTATTCTGGAAAGGTCTATAGTCTTTCTGTGCAAATGATCCACTATTCTTCCCGGAGTCCCTACAATTATCTCAGCTCCTTTTCTCAATCTCCTGAATTGTTCTTCTATTGACTGACCGCCGTATATGGGAACTATTATTATTTTCTTTTTGCCCTTCAAAGAACTTAGTTCTTCCGACACCTGAAGCGCCAGCTCTCTCGTTGGCGTGAGGACAAGGACCTGGACGGTCTTGTCGCATCTCATGTTCTGCATTATCGGCAGTCCGAAAGCGGCTGTTTTTCCCGTCCCTGTTTGGGCTTGACCTACAATGTCTTTTTGACTGGCAAGCAGTTTAGGTATCAATAAAGTTTGTATTTCAGTCGGTTCCTCAAATCCTTTTTGAACGACAGCTTCCAATGATTCTTCTGAAAGCCCCAGAACTCTGAATTTATTCAGCTTATTCATTTTTCCCTCGAGATTAAATCTTTTCTTCCATGTCTAACCTATCGCCTTGAAAATACTGGATGCAACCACAGGGTCTTTAAGATATCCTTCCACACCGTGGTGATTCGATTCCTCGTTTTTCACGCCTCCGTAATTGATTATTCCCTCTTCCGGCGGAAAATGCGACTTGTCTAGTTTGTTCAGAGCGATAAAGTCTCTTTCGTCAAAAGCATTAAACCATTTTTCAACTGTTTCGGGTATCCTGAGAGGTTTAGAAAGATACATATTAACGGATGAAAGACCAAGAGGAGATCCGAGAGTCATGAAAAGACTTATGCTTTTGATCCCGCCGTCTGCTTTTGTCAACACCTCATACCCGATTACAGAGCCGAGAGAGTGACCTATAATAATCTTTGTGCCTGAGGCCAACTCTTTAATAACCATATTGTCTATCTTTTCCCGGACACTTTTCCTCGAAAGATATACAGCCGCGTCTCTGACAAAATATCTTAAACATGTTGCGCTTAATTCGCTATTCCTCTCTAAAAGTTTCAAAAGTTTTTGAAAGTTTTCGTCAGAAAACAAATCTAAGCTTTTGCTGGCAAAGAAAAGTTCATTCCATGTTTTCTCGTCCAACAACCCTTTAGCGATTTCGAGCATTATTCCAGCTTCACATGTCATCTCTCTTTCCGAACGCATTAATTTTTCTTCTGTGCACGATTTAAGTGCGTCGCCGTAATATGGAAAACGAAATCGAACTCCCTCTGGGATTTTCAACCCCTTCAGCCTAAGGCCTTCCTTGAGAGATTTAACCCAAACTTCTTTCAATTCTTCCGGGTCTTTACCCTCTTGAGATCTTCCGTGTATCAATACCACTTCGGAAATACCTTTGTTTCTCATTTTTTCACTGTTTTTCTTTTGCTGCAATTTTTTTCCAGCTCCATTATCTCTTCTTTCAAATCTCCTCTTTGGCTCTTTTTTTCATACTTTTTTGCTGCACGCAGGTATTCAAATGCCTTGTTTTTGTTGCCCTTCAGCAATTCAATTTTTGTTTTTTTCAATAAGATTATCGCCAGCAAAGAAGAAGACGCGGTTTTCTTCTCCGCCAAATCAAAAGCTTTCAATGAATTCTCCAAATCTTTCGCTTCCAGGAAATTCAATCCTTCCGCGATAAGACAATATACTATCATCTCTTCATTACCTGTTGACATAAAATAATCCATTGCTTTTGAAAGATAAAGCCTGGCTTCATCCAATTTGCCTGTTTCCCGAGAGAGTTCCTCTAAGTGACCGTATGCCAGCGCTTTTTGATATAAGTTTCCAGTCTCTTCAGATATTTGTATGCTCTTGAGAAGCCATTTTTTAGCGCTAGCGTAATTTTTTATTTTTTTATAAACTGTCGCAAAATTTGACTGGGCAACAGACATACCATTTTTATCACCAATTTTTTTTCTGAACTCATAAACTTTTTTATATTTTAAAAGCGCTTTTTGATTATCTCCAAAATAAAAATAAATATTAGCAATATTATTGGAAAGAATGGAATAAGCCCTCTTGTCTTTTGCCGCGGCCATTGCTGAGGCGGCCTTTTCATAATATTTTAATGCTCCGTGAAGCTCGTTCAAACCCTCATATATGGCTCCTCTCGTAGAAAAGACCTGTCCCTTTTTCATCTGATCCAAATCTTTTTGAATGATTTTCTGTGACTTTTCCGAAAACAAAAGAGCCTTTTTATAGTTTCCTTTTTTGGTAAAAAGCATCGCTTCGCCGTTGTAATACAGAAATTTATGCTCTGCGTTTTTTGTTCTTTGAGATATATTTTTGAGTTCTTTTAACTCACGCTCCGCGGTATCATAATCACCCATTATCAAAAATACATTGAACCTTTTCTGCCTGCATTTGAAAATCAAATCATCATTTCCTTGTTTTTCAGCTATTTCGAGAGCTTCTTTCAATAAGGGAATTTGCCCAAGCAGATCACCAGTGTTGTATATAACTGATGCTTTACTTAAAAGAGCTTGGCATGTTTTTATAGCGTATTTTTTACCGCCTTTTTCAAAACCGGCTTTATATTTTTTCTCCGCCCAGCCAAAATAGCGAAGAGCGTCATTAGTCATATAATTTTTGGCGGCTTCTGCTCCTGCTTTTTCGCTGTAGATTAAGGCTTTTTCTTCGTTTTCCGAGCAAATAAAATGATCTGCCAATTCGAAAAGATGCCTTTCCCTTTCTTCTCCATAATACTTTTCAAGAGCTAATCCTGCTTTGCCGTGCAGATCCGACAATCTTTGAGTCAAGAGCATCCCGTAGACAGCATCTCTTATCAAGCCCTGATCGAAAGACATTTTCGTTGATGAAATTTTTTTCAATATACCATCTTTAACCAATTCATCTGTATCTTTTTCAAAAGAAGAATGTTTCATCATCATAGAGACGACCTCTAAGGAAAACGATTCTCCCAGCACGGAAGCATATTTGCATATCTCCCTTTTACTTTCTTTTAGCCTATCTATTCGGGAAATTATAGCGTTGTTCAAACCAGCGGGTATATCGGTCAGTTTTTTTATGATAATGTTGTTTTTTCCGAAAAAGCCGTTTTCCCTCAAAAGCAGGATAATCTGCGTAATATAAAAAGGATTTCCTTCGCATTTCTCGTAAATAAACTTTAGTGTCTTAGAATGTATTTTTTGATTACCCAGTAAAGACCTGGTGAAATCATCTGAGGTTTTTTTATCGAAAGGTTTCAAGTATATCTTAACTGTTTTGAATCCTTCAGCCATCTCCAGTATTCTGTCATGAGCTTTATCTTCACATTCTGCCCCATTTCTGCAGATAAAAACTGTTTGAACAGAACCCGGAAATGCTTTTACAAGAGAAAACAAAATTCTGCCGGATTCTTCATCGAGATACTGTGCGTTTTCAACTGCAAAGATGATTTTTTTTGAACCAAGGAAAAAATTGAAAAATTTGATGATGGACTCGGATCTTATCAGGTGCTTTTCTTTAGGCGATAGAGAAGCGAAAACAGAACTTTTGAACTCTATTCCGATAAGGGTGCCTATAAAATACTTCATTCTGTGAATTTGATCTGAAGACGGCTTGTTTCTATTTTCAAGAGTCAAAGAATCAATTTTATCTTCAAAAAAATGCCTGTCTCTGGGAATTCTTTCGTCTGTTAAAAGACCAGAAAAAAACTTTTTTATCAATCCAAACGGTTTGTTTTCGAGAGAGTCGCAAATAAGGATAAATGCTTCTTTTCCAAAATTATCCTCCTGCGGCAGAGATTGTTTTAATAATTCACTTTTTCCAATACCTGCCGCGCCGGAAATCAAGGCGATTTCGAAGAGTCCATTTTCATCTTCAAAGAAATTTTTAAGTTCCTCCCTTTCATGATCCCTGCCGAAGAAATTTGACTTTCGCCCGGTTAAAACCTTTTTTGCTGATTTTTCTATTGAATATGTTTTTTTCTCCTCTGCGAATCCCTTGAGCCTGTGTTTCCCCTCGAACCTGAACAAAAATCCGTCTTCCGTTCCATCATAAAAAATGTCATCTGATAAAATTTGACCTGCGGTTGAAAGAGCCATAAGCCTTGCCGCAAGGTTAACCTTTGTCCCCTGAGCAGTATATTCAGCCCTTTCTTTGCTTCCGACAAACCCGCAAAAAGCCTTTCCATAAGTGATGCCGACGCTTAAAGCAGAACCATGACTACTTTTAAGATCACAAACAAAAGCACATGCCCTTCTCGCTGTATCTTCAGAAGAAACTGGAGCTCCGAATAGAACGAGGGCAAAAGATCCCTTGTCGCCAAATGTAAGTCTGTTGAAATACCCTTCGTATTTTTGGGTTTTGTTCAGTATTTCCAAAGAAATGCTATCTGTGTTTTCTGAATCGTGTATTTTAATAAAACAGCTGACAACATCCCTGAATTCTCCAGCTTCTTTCCTTAAAAACAGCAATTCGGGATAAAAACTTTTTTGTAAAGAAAGGTCAGAAGAAACATGTTTGATGTTCAATAATTTCTTTTTTACCGTCTTATTTAAAACATATTTCCCCTTCTCAGTCATCTTGTAATATTCCGGATCGATTTTTTCTTTCAATACAGACAGAAATTTATTGTCGAAAACTATCTCTTCTTCCTCGCATTTTTTTTCTGACTTTGAACAACCGTCTATTGCTTCACCTCGAAAATAATAAAGTTTTTTCCCTTTATCGCCGAGTATCTTCCATTCTACCGTTCCGTAAGATATTCCGATTTTTGATTTAATAGAATACTTATCCTCAAATATCAATCCCTTGAAATGCTTTCTAATACTACAGCATGCCGATAGAACTCCCATTGGGTCGTCTGAAGCGTTTTCGAAAACGGCACAAAAAGCGTCGCCGGCAAAATTAGTTATAAACCCTCCGTGACCGTGAACGCTTTGCACTGCCGGAGAGAATATTTTGTTTATAACTGCTGCTGTCTTTTCAGCTCCGGCTTTTCCAAGATGCGAGAGTTCTTCCGTGAGAGAAGTAAAACCCTTGGCGTCTACAAAAACTGCCGCCGCTTTCATCGTTCCTCTGTTTTCTTTGGCTTCTGCTTTTTTCGCAATATAAAAGGGGGTCAGATTTTTCAATTCAATTCATCTTGTCTGATGATTGTTGTTAAATGTTGAAGCCTTTTTTTGATGTCCTTTGCTTTTTTCTCAAATTCTTCACCTTCTTCAGTTCTGGAAACAGACATCAGATATCCGCCATAATCTGCCAAAGCTTCGGCGTATTCTATTGTGTCGAATTTCTTTTTCAAGTTCTTTAGCGCGAATTGAAAATAGGCTTCAGGATCTTCTCCCATCCCCGTTAAATCTGCCAGTTCTTTTTTTAACCTGTCTTCTTCTCTTAATCTATGAAGGCATATACCGGCGATAAGATAGATGTTACAATCCTTTATTCCCATATCTTTTTCGAGAACTAAAGCTTCTTTAACTTTTTCTGCGGCTAACGTAGTTTCCTTTTTTTCTTTCAATACATACGCAATACCGGCAAGCCCGCTTAACTCACCCATTTTGTGGCCTATTTCAGTGCATATTTCTAAATTTTTTTCATAGCACTCTAGAGCTTTTTCCCAATCTTTGAGCATTCGGAAAAGATCGCCTTTGAAAGCATAAGCGTAACTCATGCCTTTTTTGTCCTTCAACTCCCGGCATATTTTCTCTTTTTGATCAAAGCAATCCATTGCTTTTTCGTATTGTCCTTTTTCTGTATAAATAACACCCATATTTCCGAGAGCTAAACCTAAACCCGCTTTATCTCCGAGCTCGATGGACATTTTTTCTTTTGTCTTGAAGCATTCAAATGCTTTGTCTGTTTCGCCTTTTTCCTTGTAAATTGCGCCTATGTTCCCGACCGCCGCGCTCATCGCTCTTTTCAAACCTGTTTTTTCGCATAAGGATCTTGCTTTATTATAGTAATAAAAAGCCTCGTCAATATTATTTTTATGAAAGAGAACAGACCCCATGTTCAAATACGCAATGCCCAGATGCGTGTTATCCCCTTCTTTTTCAAATATCTCAATCTGCTTGCCGTAACACTTTATTGCTTCGTTGAATTCTCCCTTATTCCATCTGATTAGACCGATATTGCCTAATACTATAGCTTTCGCCTTAGCGTCGTTTTCTTTGCTCTTCTTTATTTGTTCATTATAAAATTCCATGGCTTTTTCATATTCGCCTTTGTGATAATAAATCTGCCCGAATATCCCAAAGAAGAGCTCTTCATTGTCTTCCATTCCTTTTTCCCTGCAGAAAGAAAGGCCTTTTTCGGCTGTTTTCATGGAATTTTCAATATCACCAGTGTATAGGTAAATCTGTGAGGTAAGATATAGAGAATGTTTGTATGTCTCAGGAGTTGTTTTTTCCTTCTCTTCTTCTGTCAAATAATGAAGATCTTTGAGCGCTTCGTCCCAGTTACCTATATGAAAGTCGGCGTCTGTTTTACTTGAAAGTGCGAGAATTTTTTCTTCTTCATTTTCGCTGATCTCAATAATTTTTGTAAGACATTCAATGGCTTCCCTGTTTCTGTATGCTTTCGCAAGATATTTGGCGGCGATCTTATAATCTTTTATGGCTTTTTCTTTTTCTCCCGCATAATAATAGTGCATGGCTATTTCATGTCTGTATTCAGGGTTTTCACCAAAATGCATCTCCATGATTTCTGCCGCTTTTTTATGTATTGTTTTAAGCTTTGAAGTCACCTGCATTTCATAGACTGATTCTCTCAGAAAATTGCTCCTGAAAAAGTATCTTTCTCCCTGTGTTTTTTCAAGCAGACCTTCCATTGTCATTTCTTCAATTAAATAATCAAAATCCGGACCTTTGAGAGCTCCTAAACTTTGAGCGACAGTGAAGAGGATGTGTTTTTCAAACTCACCACCGAAAACGCTTGCAATCTGAACCAATTCCTTGATTTTTGGGGGTAACTTGTCTATTCTCGCGACAATGACGGAAAAAATATTTTCAGGGACTATTAAATCGCCGGTTTTTAGCTCATACCCGGTTTTTCCTTCTTTCAGGTATCCGTTTTCTCTTAGAAAAATACATAGTTGTTCTACATAAAAAGGATTTCCCTGAGTTTTTTCAAAAATAAATTTAATCAGATTTTCACTTATATCTCTTCCCATGTATAACTTTGCAAGTTTTTGGTTTTCCTCAAAACCTAACCCCTTCAATATTATTAACATATAAGGAAAATTTTCCTTTTCTAAGATTTTTGGAATTGAACCGTCGTCATTTGTTCTGCTCGCAGTCACAATACAAATCGGATAATTTTCCACACCCCTCAGGAACACTTCAAGAAAATAAAATGTTTCCCGGTCTATCCACTGAAAATCGTCCACAAACATAATAAAAGGTTTGATAAGGCTCAAAGCCGAAAAAAAATCTTTAAAGGCAAAAACCGTGTTCTCCAGCTTTTGTTTGTTTTCAAGCCCATCAAAAACCCCCTCTGAGAAAGAAGTGTCAAGAAGAGCCCCGATATACGGTCTGGCTTTTTTTAACCCTGGTAAATGCCTTTCACCCCCTTCGATATTACAGATATTTTCTTCTATTGAACAGAATATGCGCTCAAAAACTTCTTTTTTTTCTTTTTCCTCCTGTGCCTCCCACTGCTTGAAGTAATTTTTAAGAAAAAAGATGATCGGGTTGAAGGCTTTTTTAAGTATCGGATCACAATTGAAAACCAATAAATCCATAAAATTACAGGCAGACGAGGAGAGTTTTTTAACTAAATGAGTTTTTCCAGTTCCCGTTTCGCCGGCTACATGAATTATTCCGCCGAACCTATTTTCTTTGAGCTCACAAAAAGCTTCATTAAGGACAGCCAATTCGCCCTCTCTTCCGACGATTTCCCGTTGTATGTTCATCCCGGATTCTTTGAATATTCTACTTTTAAGTTTGTAAGCCGGGACAGGATGGGACTTTCCTTTTAGTTCCAGCAATCCTATGTATTCAGAGCTGAACTCGTCTTTCAGCATATCCTGCAGTTCTTTTGAAATTATTATGGAATCCTTATCAGCTTTTTCCATGAACCGGGAGGCTACAGTAACAGCCTCTCCAATAAAAGAATAATTGCATCTGAACTCGTCCCCTATCAAACCCGCGTAGACAATCCCTTTGTTAATTCCTATTTTCATGCCGCCTTTTCTCACCGCAAGAGAAAATTCAAACGCTCTTTTCGCGTCATCGCCCAGTGATTTTGGGGCTCCGAATATGACGAGAAAATTTCCGCCTTTGTCTCCGAAATCGAGTGAGCTGAAATACCCTCCGTATTCCTTTGTATGGCTTAAAATTATTTGGGTTAAACTTTTTATTTTTTCATAGGTTTCACATGCCTCAAATGAGATAAATACAGCGACAATTTCTCTGAACTCCCCTTCGTAAAGAGTTTGAAAAAATTCTTCAGACATAAAATTTTCGTAAATTTCTTTTTCAGTTCTGATTTCCCAGAGTTTATTTTCATCCTCTTTATCCCATGGCTTTCTCTCTTCGGCAAAATCAAAAACATAAAAATTTTTCTCAAGTATGCTGCCTTTTTCTAATTCTGCGAAAATTCTGAACTTTTCATCAATTACAATTTCTGTTTTCCTGCATTTTTTTTCAGACAAAACACAACCTTCTATTGCTTCTCCTCTGAAAAAAAAAGCTCTTTCAGAAAGAGCTCCTATAGATCCCCATTCGACTTTTCCGTATGAAACTCCTATTTTCATTGAAAGATCGAATACTCCGAATTTTGTCTCTCGCTTCGATTTTAGCTCGGTAAATACTTTTATACTTTGAGCACAGTCTAAAACATCTTGCGCCTTGCACTTATCAACAGGAAAGACTGCGGTTATGCCGTCACCCGCAAAACCTGTTACAATCCCCCCTTTTCTGTATATAGCACGGGTCACTGGCTTGAAAATCGACTCGAGAATATATGAAAGCTCCTCCGCTCCCTCTTTGCCTGACATCATAAGTTTTTCAGATATTGAAGTGAAACCTTTTATGTCTAAAAACATCGCGATCGCCGCGAATTCGCCTGAAAAACAGCCTTTTTGATTTTGCTGAACTATGAATCTTGGTATCAAATTTTTCATTTAGTCTTATGGCTCTCAAGGTGATAAATCTTAGACATCTTTTTCTTTTTAAAATAATTCCTGCGGAGTCCTACACACAGACTCCGTCCATTAATTCATACGAAATAATATATTCTCAAATAATCAAAGTGCAAAGACATTTTATGTTAAATCAAACGTTTATGTGCATCAATATATCAGCCGGGCTTGATATTCTCCTTTGGATATGATACATATTGCTGTAGATTTTTTATTTCCCGAAAATCATAAATTTTCAAGAAACATGGAAAGGTATTTTATATGAACAACATAACGGAACTTAATAAAGTTAGAAACATAGGCATAATGGCGCACATCGATGCGGGTAAAACAACTCTCACCGAAAGAATTCTCTATTATACAGGAAGATCACACAGGATGGGAGAAGTCCACAACGGTGAAGCTCTGATGGACTGGATGGCTCAGGAACAGGAGAGAGGCATAACAATAACATCCGCCTCAACTCACTGTCATTGGAAAGATCACTGGATAAACATCATAGACACCCCGGGACATGTCGATTTCACTGTCGAAGTTGAAAGAAGCCTCAGAGTTCTCGATGGGGCAATAGCGGTCTTCTGCGCCGTGGGCGGAGTAGAACCTCAATCCGAAGCTGTTTGGCATCAATCTCAGAAACACAACGTCCCGAAACTCGCCTTCATAAACAAGATGGACAGAATAGGAGCCGATTTTTTCAAAGTTCTCGAAAACATTCAGAAACAGCTCAGCGCTAACACAATACCCCTTCAGATTCCCATAGGTTCCGAATCTGAATTCAAGGGCATAGTGGATCTTATAGAAATGAAAGCTTATTACTACACCGAAGAAAAAGACGCCAAGAGATACGAAGTGGAAAGCATTCCTTCAGACATCCTTGCCTTGGCAGAAAAATACAGAAAAATAATGATAGAAAAATCCGTGGAAAACGACGAGGTTCTTCTCGATAAATATTTCAGAGACGAATACTCCCTGTCAAGTGAGGAACTATTATCCTCCATACGCAAGGCGACCGTTCAAAACAAAATTGTGCCCGTTCTTTGCGGGTCCGCTTTTAAAAATAAAGGAGTCAGAAAACTTCTCGACGCTGTCACTCTTTTTCTGCCATCTCCGAAGGATATGCCTCCTCTGAAAGGTGCCGATCCCGACGGAAACGAAGTTTTTAGAGAAAACAGTGACGAAGAATCTTTTTCTGCGCTCGCTTTTAAGATACAGACTGATAAACACGTAGGCAAACTTGTGTATTTCAGAGTTTATTCCGGTTCCGTAGGCGCCGGTTCGTATATCTACAACGCCACTCGGAAAAAACGCGAAAGGCTGAGCAGAATCCTTCAGATGCACGCAAATCAGAGAGAGAACGTTGATCGTTTATACACTGGAGACATAGCCGCGGCGGTCGGTTTGGCTCATACTTTCACCGGCGACACTCTTTGTGATGCTGAAAATCCGATAATACTCGAATCTATAGAATTTCCTTCTCCTGTCATGTCGGTTTCAATTAAGAACGATAAACCGGATGCTCTGACAAAATCTCTCGTCAAACTCGCCGAAGAAGACCCTTCTTTCATGTTCAAAACTGAGGAAGAGACCAAAGATGTTGTCATATCCGGCATGGGAGAGCTTCATCTTGAAATCCTCATTGACAGGATGAAACGCGAATTCGGCCTCGCTGTCGAGACAGGCGAACCAAAAGTAGCTTACAGAGAGACAATTATCGGTTCTTTCACTGAAGAATACAGGTATTCAAAACAGACCGGAGGCAGGGGACAATACGCGCATGTCAAAATGAAAGTTTCTCCAACAGGTCCCGGACACGGATTTGAGTTTGTTAACAAAATTTCCGAGGGCAGGATACCCAAAGAATATATACCGGCTGTGGAAAAAGGCATTATAGAAGCTCTGCAGAACGGCGTTTTCGCGGGATATCCCATAGTTGACGTCAAAGCAGAACTGATTGATGGATCCTATCACTCTGTTGACTCAAGTGATTTGGCTTTCAAGACCGCCGGCAGAGACTGCTTTAAGAATGCTTTTAAAAAATGCAATCCAATTCTACTTGAACCGTTGATGTTTCTTGAAATAAACACTCCTGAGGAGTATGTAGGATCTATTCTCGGTCTAATCGGATCAAAAAGAGGAAAGATAATCGGGATAGACACACAGGGGAGCTTGAACATTATTTCTTCAGAGGCTCCGCTTTCCGAGTTATTCGGATTTTCGACTGTTTTGAGAAATCAGACAAGCGGAAGGGCGAGCTACTCCATGCTTTTTCAGAATTATTCTGCGGCGACCGAAGAGGTTACGGAGAAAGTATTGAAAATGAAGAAAAGCGCCTGAATCATTTAGATTCAGGCTTTTTGAATTTTTCTGCCAAGTTGAAATGATTTTTCAAGGAACTTATTCCGGGCTTTTTCGCTGTCTTCCATTCCGCCTGCTTTCAAAGAATAGACCTTTCCGCATCCCCATAGCTTGCAAATCCATTTAATGATTTTTACTGAATGTCCCGTGATCCCGAAAAACAAGTTTATCGGATAAGGCGCTCCAGAAGAAAGGATTATCACCCCCTTTTTGTCTTTTCTTTTAGGCGGACGTCCTTTGGGCCATCCTTTCCCGGGTTTCAAAACCGCGTAATTCCTCTCCAGAAATCTCTTCAGCAGAGCGGTAGGACTCATTTCATATACAGGAGTCGCAAAAACAAGCGTATCCGAATCCAACATATTCCCAAGAATTTCTCTGACGTCATCCTCGATGACGCAGGTTCCAATCAATCCCTCGGTTTTCATGCAAGAATTGCAGCCCCTGCAAAATTCAACTTGCGCGTCAAGGAGATCCACGGTTTTTATCTCGACATTTTCGTCGGCGCTTTTCATCCCTTTTATGAAATTTTCAACCAGCGCCGAAGTCATTCCGTCTTTTTTGTAAGTTCCTTTTATTATTATAGCTTTACTCATATTTCATCTCCGTTTCACCCTTTTTTAGCATCTGTCGAGCCTATCTGCAGAGAATTATTCCGCCGGACGCGAAGGTTCTACCGTCTAGTTTTATTCTGTAAAAGTATATACCGTTACTTGATGTTTCAGATTCCGCCGATCTTCCATCCCATGAAAAAGAATGCCGCCCTTTGCCGAGTCGTCCGTCAAAAACTGTCTTTACAAGCCGGCCGGCTAAATTAAAAATTTCAACAGTGACGACTGCATCAATATTTGCAGTAAAATAAATATCAGTAGTATTAACAAAAGGATTCGGAAATGCCCGGCTTTCGCCGGTCAAATCGGCCGTAGGAGTCTGCTCTTCAACAGCCGTAGGTGGATTCCATCCGCTCAAGACCGCGAACATATACCATGTTGCGTAAGCTTTCTGCTGACAGCTCAGATATGTCGTATGTCCGCCGTAGTTCCCGTTGAAAGCGGGGTGTTCTATTGGTATGTTCTGCGAGTTGTATGGATACGTGCTTTGCTCCCATAGTCCTGTCGTGTCGTTGAACCACCAGCAGTCGAGATCGGCAAAGTCGAAAAGGACTTTATCGTTGACATAACAGAACTGTCTTATCTGGTTGTTTCTCAAATATCTGTTATATCCCCCTGAGCCAGAAGTTTGAGCGTTGCCGGTCATGTAAATGAAAGTAACATCAGGAAACTCTGCTTCGAGAAGGCTTATTGAATCGAGATACTCTTGTATCTGACTCTCGTTGTAGGAATTGACCTGCGTGCACCAGGACCACGCAGAATAATTTATAGCCGGGTTGCCTGCCAGCACTGCCCTGGTCAAGTTCATGCCGTTTGCCGTCTGCCAGTATAAATCGGGTGTAATATATGTCTGACTCACCTGCCCGTCGTGGATGCAAAGTGCTCCTGCAATGTTGGGAAGGTAACAGGATCCTATGGCAACATTAAAGAACGGATTCTGTGCTTCGTAATCATTCAGTCCTATAGTCAACTGGCTTCCGTGAGAAGTATGTGCATAATGCCATTTGCAGTTGGTTTTGACAGAATCTATCCAATTCTGGGGAATGCTTTCAGG
>JAFGIG010000135.1 GCA_016929715.1 Caldifarciminota bacterium | reverse complement strand
TGTTCTCACTGGCTCAGTTCACCCTCGGTTTATTTTCAATGGGTCAATTCGCCGTCGGAATATGCCTCGCTATAGGACAGGCGGCACTTGGTTTTGCTACAGTCGCCACGTCGGGAACGGGATATTACAAAGTCGTCAAACCCGAGTCCTTTTCCAGGGGGCTTGAAATGCTCTTTTCTCAAATCGCCTCTGATCCTGTCCCTTTTATATCCTGGACAGCTTTCTGGTTGGCGTTTTTTTTCTTTTTCTACCTGCAGAAAGACAAATTCACGGGAAAATGGAAAATTGCCGATTTTTTCAAGCCGAGATGGAAACACAGTTCACTCGACTTCAGGACAAAACACATAAAACAGCTTAAGAATCAAAATCTGCTCTATTCTATAGCAAAAAATGATCCTGCTTCCATAGCGAAAACCGCCGCTGTTTCAGTGATAAGCGATAAGTCTATTCTGCGTTCCATACTTCTCGACAAAGAGTTAAAAGACGCCCACGTAGAAGCAATTCGTAAAATTGACGACGAAAAAATCCTCCTCGAAATTGCCCTCCTTTCCGAAAACCACGCGATGGCTTCGGAACTGTTTCAAAAAATAAAAACCTTGGGATACCTCAGAAAAATAGCCCGTGAAGCCGAAAACAACGAGATCAGGGCTAAAGCCATTCTCGTTTCCGAACCCGACGAATCCTTTCTTGCCGAACGGGCGTCAGTTGAAAGTGATAATTCCGTCCTTATGTCTATAGCGAATAAAACAAATCGTCAAAATACTCTGACAGGGATAATCAAAAAATCTTCCGACGACAATGTCAAAACTGCAGCTGCAGGAAAACTCAAAAAAGAGGACATCTCTTCCTTAAAAGAACTTATAGCCAATGAGAATTCGCTTTCAGCCCTGAGAAAAGTTGCTGTTCTGATAGAAGATCAGGACTCGTTGAAGTTTTTGTCAAAAAACTCGAAACATCCTGCCGGAAGGCAGGCTTCAATCGAAGCCTTAAATAATCCTAGCGACAATTTTCTACTCGAAATCATCGGAGACGAAAAAGAAATGACTGTATGCAAAACGGCGATAGACAGAATAAAAAATGAAAACATACTGACAGACCTCGCCATGAACTATCCGAGAAAAGCGGTATCAGTTCTCGCGGTAAGGTCTATAACCCAGAGGAATATCTTATTGGACATCAGTAAAAATGCAGGCGATTCCAAAGTCCGCCTCGAAGCCAAATCGAGATTCGACGATCTAAAACCCGGATATTTAGGCTTAAAAATCGAAATGAGATGCCCTTTCTGCAGTCAGCCTGTATTCGTCAACGGCTTATTCGAATCCGTAAAATGCAGATCCTGCCTGTCTGTAATATCATTGGATTTAGATTTCTGGAAAACCGTCATATCATCGCCTTACGGTATAACAAGACAACTTACATACCATGATCTTATAATTGACAAATCAGAATCCCTTCCAAAATGTGTAAAATGCTCATCACAGCTCGATGTTGAGCTTTATCCGCAGGGCAAAGACTCTTTCATTGTTTGTTCTTCCTGCCGTGAGAAAAACTCGTCTTTTCCGATACCCGAAAACTTTAACTGGATAACCGATGTGCGCCAACTATTCTGCGCTGAAAAACAGTCTGACGAGACAGCTGTCGAAAGTCAGACAAAACCCATCTCTATAAGCTGCGTCAAATGCGGCGCTCCTCTGACTATTACCGTGGAAACTCCCAGAAACGCCGTCTGCGGATACTGCGATACCGTCCAGTATCTGCCTGATTCACTCTGGTCTTCGCTCCATCCCGCCCGTAAAAAAAGACAATGGTTCATGGCTTATGTAAAAACAAAATGAAATTCCGGATGTCGGAAAGTTCGGATATAAAGATTTTTAATCTTTGCTAGAGGGTTTCGACCTATAAAATCTATCTAAATGTCAATTGATTTTTCTGAATAAAAATCTTTTTTTCTCCCTGTATGCAGAGAAGATATCCAAAGCAGTGAGCATTCCCTCGTAAACGTTGTCTTCGCGCCTCTTAACTACAATAAAAACCGGAGGATCGGCAGATTTGTTTTTGATAAGTACATCTTCGAGAGTCTCGTCGTTAAATACTTTATTATAGTTTCTTCTCATTATTTCAGAAACTTTTTTCGGGCTTTTTTGATATTCTCCGGTTAGTTCCTTTTCCGTCACAATACCCTTCACCAATCTCCCATCTATTACAGGAAATTCTCTCTGATCCGTATTATTCATAATCTTCATGGCTTCATCGGAAGGTAAGTCGGTCGAAAAACACAGCACATCTTTTTTCATCACTTCATGAACCTTTAAGGTTTCAAGGACATTCACTTCCATGTCGTGTTCAATGTTTACACTGCGCTTTTTAAGTTTTATCGTGTAAATACTGCCCTTCATCGTGACAATAGCCACAATGTCGCTTATTACGCAGGAGAGCATTAACGGCATGATTATATTGTAGTTTCCAGTCATTTCGAATATCATCACGATCGCTGTCAGTGTAGCACGGCTCATACCCGCGAAAACTGCAGCCATTCCTACTATAGCATAAGCCTGAAAACCTGCGCTTACATGAGGAAATACAGAATTGACAATCAAGCCAAAAGCTCCACCTGTCATAGCTCCGATTACAAGCGACGGTGCGAATACTCCTCCGGATCCGCCGGAACCTATAGTGAAAGAAGTTGCGGCTGTTTTGAGAAAAATCAGCGCCGCTATCAAAGCAAAAGACAGCTGAGCGCTCATCAGGAGGCCTATCGAGTCATAACCGTTGCCGAATACGAGATAATGTCCTGTTTTCGCCAGCAGAACTACGCCAATGCCTCCTGTTAAAAGTCCGCCTATTGCCGGTTTGACAAACTCCGGTAATTTTAATGCTCCGAAAAGATTTTCTGCTGCATATATTGATTTTACATATAGATATGCAACTCCTCCGCAGGCTAATCCGAGAGTGAGATAGAACAAAAACTCCCAATTGCTGACAATATCGTATGGAGGAAGAGAGAATATCAATTCGGGTTTCTGACCGATAAGCGATAGGAAAATTTTTGAAGTAAAACCGGCAAAAACGGAAGAGATGACTATGGGAACAAATGATTTTGTCTTGAATTCCCTGATTATCAGTTCAATAGCGAACAGAACTCCCCCTACAGGAGTATCAAATGTAGCCGAGACAGCTCCGGATACACCGCAAGCCAGAAGAATTCGAGTCTGATAGACGTTGAGTTTCAGCATTTGACCGAAAGCGGAACCGATTCCCGCGCCTATCTGCACTATAGGTCCTTCCCTCCCGGCCGAACCACCGGATCCTATAGTGACGGCAGAGGAAAGGGCTTTTACGGCAACCACTCTTTTTCTTATTCTCCCTCCTAGAGATTCAAAAGCCTCCATTACTTGAGGAATTCCATGTCCTTTGGCTTCTTTCGCAAAAAGATAGACAATGATTCCCGACAAAAGCCCACCGGCGGCAGGAATAAAAAAAGCCTGATAAGGATGAAAAAAATTAAGGTAGAGGTTAAATTTGACAATAAACAATTCGGAGAAAAAAAGAACAAGAAAACGGAATCCAACCGCTGTTATCCCGCATAATATTCCCGTCAAAGCCGCCAGTATATTCATTCCGACGTATTGAGAAGTTTTGGAAGAACTCTTTTTACCTGAGAGTTTTTTTCCTATCAGTTTTATATTCACAGTTAACTTTTTCATCAATTTCCGATATAAATGAATATTTGAAGATAAAATAATAGGATAACACTAATACGCCTTAAATCAAGTTCGCATTGACAGTTTCCTATTGCGCATAACTCATATCCCGATTAGAATACACACAACATTTTTTATGAAAAAAATAATTTTCTTCAACACAAGCCCTCGTGACGAAAGTCATTCGAGAAAAGCTTCCGAAATTCTCAAAAAGCTCTTTGAACCCGAAAAATACACAGCGGAAACCTTTAATTTCAGAGACCATGTGATCGGTCCCTGCAAAGCGTGCCTCGAATGCAGAAGCACCGGCGGCATTTGTTCGCAGAAAGACGACATGAACGATATATGCGAAAAACTCCTGCGTTCAGATATTTTTGTCTTTTCTTTTCCCATGTATATGGGGCAGATGAACTCTCAAGCCAAGATTTTCATGGACAGGCTTTTCGCTTATGCAATAAGAAAAAAGGGCAAGAAGAAAAAACAACGCCTGATAATGCTCGCATCACACGGATCAACGGAAAAAAGTCTTTTCAAGACATACATAAAAAACACGGCAAAAGCTTTTGAATATCTCGGTTTCGAGGTCCTTGACGCCATTACTTTTTCAGGCTCCGCCCGACCAGTCGATAGCCAGCCCGAACTTTTCAAAAAGCTAAAAGAGATATCAGAAACTCTCTATGATTAATTCCGGGATCCATTAAAAACCCCCGGAAATATCTCATGGACAAAACCTTCAGTAAATGGTAGAAAATGATTATTGTAGGCATGTTTATTAATGTTTTTAAGTCAGACGCCTTGTATTAATCTCCCTTGAAAACATTTTTAGACCCGTTCGTGATTTTGCATACGGAGGTTTTGATGCAAGAATGCAGGTTGTATGTTGGTAATCTGGCTTATTCGGCTACTAAAGAAGAACTTGAAGAACTTTTTAGGCAATTCGGAGAAGTCAAAGGGGTAAGCATAATCGAAGGCAAAGGATTCGGTTTCGTTGAAATGGCAGACCCGGATTCGGCAAGAAACGCTAAAGATTCTCTTGACGGAAAAGAATTCAAAAGCAGGTCAATAAAAGTCAATGAGGCAAGGCCGATGAAAAAAGACAGACCAAGAGACAATTACAGGAGGAATTACAACAGAAACTGATATAAGACTTTTTTTGAACTATATTAGAGAACTCTTTTGAGTTCTCTTTTTTTTATGTATAATTCTTTCTATTAGTTTCAAACCTATGGAGGATTTATGACGCTGGCAGAAGCACTGAAGCAGAAAATCAAAATAAACGGCATCTTTTTTGAAACAGCAACAATAATTTCAGCCACTCTTTTACTCGCCCTGAGCGCGCAATTTGTTTTTTTTATACCGTTTAGCCCTGTGCCTTTCACGTTTCAGACTCTTGTGGTTCTTCTTCTCGGCGCCGCTCTGGGTTCAAAAAGAGGCGCGGCCTGCGTAGGGCTGTATTTGCTTCAGGGAACCGCAGGACTGCCTGTTTTCTCCGGCGGAAGATCCGGGTTAATTCACCTGGCAGGTCCCACCGGAGGCTATCTCGTCGGATTTTTTTTCGCGGCATACTTGGCAGGTTTTCTCGCTCAAAAAGAATTTGACAGAAACATAGTAAAAACTGCTTTTTTGATGATAACCGGAAACGCTGTTATTTACATTTTCGGAGCTTTATGGCTTGGAATTTTCACAGGTTATTCAAGAGTAATCCAAATTGGCGTGGCACCTTTTATAATATCCGATGTTCTAAAAACTGCAATGGCAATTCTCATGCTTCCGTCTGCATGGAAAATTCTAGGCGGAAAATGAAAAAATGCCGGCTCTTATAAGCTGCACCTCCGTTATTGCTATTCTTCTTCTGATAATCGGATTTCTTTTTATTTTTTTCTCTTTGTCCCAGGGAATCAAAAGGAATAGTTCAAGTGGAGAAAAAAAGAAAGATTTGGCGAACGAAATATATAAAAGTTTCGACAAAAAAGCCGAAGAAGGTAAATTCGAGGATATAGAAAAAGACAAAAATAAAGAAGGTTAAACCCGAATTTACGAAAAGAAAAGACATCAACCACGAATACAATTTTTGCATACAAAAATTGGGACACAAATCCGATTTTTCATCGGATATGAAAAATCTCTACACGAATAGAAGAAAAGAAAAAAAAGATTATTCTTTATAAAATTTGACCCTTAAATTTTATACTTCGTGGAAGAGTAAATCATTTATGATTTACTCTGTGGTAAAAATTGTATTTTTATTGATATTAAAACTAAAGAAAGATATAGAAATACTCCCTTCTTAGGAAAGAAAATTGTAAACAAAGTTGATTGACAATACTATCATATGATACTATCATAAACACATGAAGCCACCCTACGAAATAACAAAGTCAATATTAAAATGCTATGGTGAAATCAAAGAAATCCTTGGTCAGACAAAAAGTCTTTTGTTGGTGAAGCCTGAAGCCAAATTACGGAAACAAAATCGAATAAAAACAATATATTCATCGCTGGCAATAGAAGGCAATACTTTGGATATGAAACAGATTACGGCTATTATTGACAATAAGCGTATAATCGGTCCCAAAAAAGATGTTATTGAAGTCAAAAATGCGATTAAAGCATATAATGAATTGTCTAAATACAATTCTCATTCAAGAAAAGATTTTTTAAAAGCCCACTCATTATTAATGAATAATTTAATAAAAAGACCGGGTGAATACCGCCGGAGACAAATAGGAATAGTGAAAGGAACTGAAGTAAAGCATATCGCGCCTGGATATAATATGATACCAAAATTAATAGACGATTTATTTCATTACTTAAAAAAAGATATAGATTTAGATATAATTAAAAGCTGTGTCTTTCACTATGAAGTTGAATTTATTCACCCTTTCGAAGACGGAAACGGAAGAATTGGGCGGTTGTGGCAGACACGTATTTTAATGGATGCTAATCCATTGTTTGAGTATGTTCCCATTGAAGATACTATAAAAAAGAATCAGCAGGATTATTACAGAGTATTAGAAAATTGCGACAATAAAGGCAACTCGACAGAATTTATTGAATTTATGCTGGATATAATAAATCAAACACTAAAAGATACAATAAAAAAAACAAAAGCGCTTAATATTGATTATAAAAAAAGAACTGAATATGCGCTTTCAGAGTTAAAAGATTGGTTTGATCGAAAAGATTATCTGACTCTAAATAAGGGAATTTCTTCCGCAACCGCCAGCAGAGATTTGAAAAGATTGTTAGAAGAAGGAAAAATTGTTTCAAAAGGCTCTGGAAGAATGACCCTTTATTCGTTGCCATGTATTAAAAATTGAGAAAAAGAAAATTTCAACCACGAATAAACACGAAGTAAGATAAGAAAAATAATTAAATAAAAGAATTTCTACCACGAAGCGGAATAAATCAAAGCTTTATTCCTACACGAAGGAAAAAATGTAAACATTATTTCTTCACGAAGAAAAATGAATACATATTTCTTATCGAAGGTGAATAAATAAATATAAAGAACTTTTCTTAATAAAATTTCTCCTGCAAATTTTATACTTCGTGGAAGAGTAAATCATTTATGATTTACTCCTTCGTGCAGCTCTCTTGTTTGTTTTAACAAACAAGAGAGCCTTCGTGGTTCAAATGTTTTTGTATTGAATTTTATGAAAAGAATAAGAAATATCTAACCCGAATAATAGATGCATTCATTTATTATTCTAGAAGTACACAAAGAAATATGGATACATTTTTTTTATCGAAGGGAAAATCGATTACGATTTTCCTTCACGAAGTGAAGATAAAAATAGAGATTATTCTTTATAAAATTTGTCCCATAAATTTTAATTAGTCAAAGCGGTTAAATTGTCGGAGGTAAATAAATAAGACTTAGTGATTGAAAAATCACATTCCAATAAGAAAGAAAGACAAAAGATCAGAAATCAAATATTTGTATGGATATGATAGTATTATTATAGTTTTTTGAGTAGTTTTTCTACACTAGGTTTAAGTTGCGGGATGTCTTTTTGAATTACATTCCAAGTAAGTTTTAAGTCAACTCCAAAGTAATGATGTATTAAAACATCCCTCATTCCTGTAATTTTATTCCATTCGATTTCAGGCTGAATTTTTCTAACATCATCCGGTATATTTTTTGCGGCTTCTCCTATGATTTCTAATCTTCTTATAACTGAATCTTGAATGCTTTGTGAAGCCAAAAAAGAATCAAAACTCAAATTTTGGGTATATTTTTGTATTAATTCAATGCTTTCAAGTATATGTTCCAGAAAAATATCTGTTCTCTTAGGCATAGATTAAAACTTGTTCCTGATATATTGAATCCTTGAGTTTTGGATGGACTGAATCGTATGTTAAAAGATCAATCTTAGACTCAAAAGTTTTCTCTAATTCAAATTTTAAACCAATTAAGTCTAATAGGGATTTTCCTTCTTCAAATTGGACTAAAACGTCAATATCACTGTTATCATTATTCTGATTTCTTGCTGTTGAACCAAAAAGAGCGGCTCTGATTACACCATGTTTTCTTAAAACAGGTTTTATCTTTGCTTTTATCTGTTCACAGGTATACATAAAACAATGGTATCAGATATTTGATGCTAAATGAATATTGAAGGGTGAAATAATATTTTACTGCGTCTTGATGCGAAAAAGAAAAGAAAAAAAAGATTATAACCACGAATCCGATTTTTCATCGGAGATGAAAAATCTCTACGCGAATAGAAGAAAAGATAAGAAAGATGTTTAACCACGAAGGGCGGAAAGCATAGCTTTCCACCTTCACGAAGTGAAGATAAAAAAAGAGATTATTCTTTATAAAATTTGTATTGCAAATTTTATACTTCGTGGAAGAGTAAATCATTTATGATTTACTCCTTCGTGCAGCTCTATTGTTTGCTTTAGCAAACAAGAGAGCCTTCGTGGTTCAAATTGTATTTGTTTTAATAAACTAAAATACGAAAAGACATCAACTACGAATCCGATTTTTCATCGTATATGAAAAATCTCTAAACTAATACAATTTTTACATACAAAAATTGGGACACGATGAAAAAAATTAAAAAGAGATATATCCGCCGCATTTCAGTTTTCTTTTTCAGCTGGCTCTATACATTCCGGTAAATTGAAGGCGGGGGAATTTATTTTTTTTGTGACCCTGTGAAAGGCAAGGGTCGTTTCTCTGTTTTTTTCAAATACTGATTCAAGAGCTTCTCTGTTGTATGACGAATTGTCAATCCACATATCTATATCTTTTTGCCCGAGAAAGGCAGGCATTCTGTTGTGTATAAATCTTGTTTCGTTTTGCGCCTCAATCGTTATTATGGCGACGGACATAATGGTTTTTTCATCTTCTCCGGACCATATATCGAAAATACCGGCAAACGCCGAACTTTTACCGTTTTTGGCATAAATATAATACGGTATTTTTTCTTTACCTTCTTTTTTCCATTCAAAATATCCGTCCGCTATAACAGCGCAACGCCTTTTTCTAAAAGGCAGGGAGAAAGAAGGTTTTTCCGCGAGAGATTCCGCCCTAGCGTTTATCATGCTGTAAGGAGTTTTCGGTTCTTTCGACCATGAAGGGACGAGTCCCCATTTTGCCTTCTTGAATTTTCTCAGCCCTTCGAAAACTAAAATTAGAATGTCACTGCCCGGAGCTATATTGAATGATGGGAGACTGACCGAGGAAAGGTCCGAATTCTCACTTTCCTCCGCTCCGAAATCCTTTTTGAGTTGTTCAAGAGAGCTTTTAACCGCGAATCTGCCGCACATCTGACTTCCTTTTTTTATCCATTTGAATTCTATCAGAAAGAGTATTAAAATTTTATTGTATTTTTATAAAGGGGGATTAATGATAGAAAAAATCATCCGTATTCTCGGCAGAGACGCAGAAGATCTTCTCAACCGAAAATGTTCAGGCATACCTAAAGAAAGTCTGCATCTTCCGGGAAAAGATTTCATAGACAGGGTTTTTTTAAGCAATGATAGACCTTTGAGCGTGGCGAGAAATTTTCAGCAGATACTGAATACGGGAAGACTTTCCGGGACAGGTTATATGTCCATTTTGCCTGTAGACCAGGGAGTGGAGCATTCCGCCGGAGCTTCATTTGCTCCGAATCCGGAATACTTCGACCCCGAAAACATTGTCCGGCTCGCCATCGAAGGAGGCTGTAACGCCGTCGCCTCAACGATGGGCGCTCTCGGTTCGGTCGCAAGAAAATACGCTCACAAAATACCTTTTATAGTGAAAATCAACCACAACGAACTTCTGACTTATCCTAACATTTACGACCAAACTCTTTTCGCATCTGTAGATACGGCTTTCGATTCCGGTGCTCTCGCTGTCGGCGCGACAGTCTATTTCGGTTCTCCTGAATCGAGAAGGCAGATAAGCGAGATATCGGAAGCTTTTCAAAGAGCTCATGAACTCGGCATTGTCACGATACTGTGGGCTTATCTGAGAAACCCGAGTTTCAAAACCCAATCGATTGACTATCACGTCTCAGCCGACCTCACCGGCCAGGCAAATCATCTCGCGGCAACCATAGAAGCCGATATCGTCAAGCAAAAACAGCCCCAGAACAACGGCGGCTTCAGGGATCTCGGATTCGGAAAAACCCGCAGTGAAATTTACGACACGCTTTCCGTCAATCACCCCATAGACCTGACAAGGTATCAGGTTGCCAACTGCTACATGGGTAGAATAGGCCTCATAAACTCCGGAGGTGCGTCAGGAACCGACGATATAACCCAAGCTGTCCGGACAGCGGTCATAAACAAAAGAGCCGGCGGCATGGGTCTGATTTCCGGACGTAAAGCCTTTCAAAAGCCTTTTGAAGACGGTGTAAAAATCCTTAACACGATTCAGGATGTCTATCTCTGTGAGGATGTCTCCATAGCGTGAAAAAAGGATTAAACCTTCGAGAGTTTTGGCGGGTCTAAATCTTAAAAAGGAGGTCGCCATGAAAAGATTTTCTGCTTT
>JAFGIG010000134.1 GCA_016929715.1 Caldifarciminota bacterium | reverse complement strand
ATGGTAACAGGATCTCTCCATTGAGTCGAAAATTCTGCTATTAACTTTCCGTTTCTGTCATAAATTCTCGTCACTCCGGAAGCTGGATTTTCAAGCGCGTCAACGAGAGGTAATTTGTCTCTTATGCTGTCTTCGAGAAATCTAAATCTTATAAGTGAACCTGAAACTGTTCCTGCTATGCAGAAAAGCAAAGGGAAAAAAATAATTAGAATAATATATATTTTATTCTTTTTCATCTCAATCTTTTGAATGTAACGGCATAAGAATGTAAATAATATTCTCTCCTGGATCGTTTTCTGAAGGAATTATTTCAATGGCTTTGTCAATATCATTAATCATAAAAACTACATCTTCACCGTCAATTGCTTTTAATATATCTGTTATGTAGTGATAGTTAATGGGTATTTTTATTTTTTCGCCGCCTTTGGAAAGTCTTGTGTAATCAATAGTCTCTTTAGCTTCACCGTTTTCTGTTGATGAAGACGATACTTCCAATTTACTTTCTTTGTCGAATATTAGTTTAATTCTAAAAGACAATGAGTCAGAAAAAATACATATTCTTGTAATCACTTCATAAATATTTTTTTTATTCACTTGAAATTTATGTTTCGAAGAATCAAAAATTATTTTACTGTAATCTGGAAAATTAAAATTTATAAGTCTGCTAGTTAGAATTAGATTTTTTTCCGGAATTAAAAAACTTACTCTTTCCTGTCCAAACGCAATTTTCAAGTCTTCTTCTTCTACGTATGAGGCAACATGAACTAAAAATTTTTGTGGAATAATTACAGTAAACTCTGCGTTTTCTTTTAGTTCAGTTGAAAAAAATGCCAACCTGTGATTACTGGCTCCGACCATTTCAGATGTTTTCCCTTTACATTTCCAAAAAATACCTTCTACTATCGGGCTTGTAGCTCCTATAGTGTTTATAGCAAAAGCAGTTTTATCAACAATTTTTTTGAATTTTCTAGGATTGAAAGATAATTTTTTTTCAGGTATTAATTCGGGTATTTCAGGAAATTCATCAGGCATTACTGTCGGCAGATTAAAACTTCCCTTATTATATTTAAAATTTAGTTTTTCTGATATAAGTTCTATGTTTAGATCAGAACTTGGAATTTTTCTTAAAAAATCAACCAGTTTTTTAACTGGTATTACTAATTCACCGTTTTTTTCAACATCAGCTTCAAATGTAAGTTCTCCTGTAGTCTCAATATTTGTAGCTAATATTTTTATTTTTCCCTTTTCCGCGGTTAGTTTTAAATGATTTTTTAAAACATTGTATGGAGTTCTCTGTGGAACTATAGACAGAAGCGGTTCTAAACTGTTTAGAAAAACATCCGAGGAGGTTTTGAATTTCATTATCTCTCCTTTTCAAATACATTAAATAAATATATATGTTGTTGCTGTTGGTATGTGAAAAACATTAAAACATTATATACATTATGTAAAATAGTCATTTATATATGTTTATAAGAGTGTTGATTATTTTTCTTTTTCGACATCTCATATATTGTTGAACATATTCAGATAAATGTTTCTCATATTTTAACAGAATTTTCATATTTTTATAAAATTTATCTTTCAATTATATCTGATTTAATTTTTTCAATTTCTCTTGCAAAATGCTGATCTTCTTTAATTTTGTTTTCTATTTTTTTTATTGCGTGAATTACTGTCGAGTGATCTTTTTTACCGAATAATTCTCCAATTTCTTTTAAGGATAGTTTTGTCATCTCTCTTGTGAGATACATTGCAATATGCCTTGATATTGCTATTGATTTATTTCGTTTCTTTCCTTTTATCGCGTATTCTGAAAGATCAAAAAACTCAGCAACTTTTTTTTGAATAAGTTCAGCTGATATTTCTTTCTCTTCTTTTTTTAATATATCCTGGAGTATTTCATGTGCCATTTCCATATCTATTTCTGCTTTTCCAATAATTTCACTGAAAGCAGAAAGCCTTATTAGCGCTCCCTCAAGGACTCTCACATTGTCTGTCACTTTTCTTGCTATTATGTCTAAAACCTCTTTTTCAACTATAATGTTGTTGTTTTTCGCATATCTTTCGAGGATAGCCATTCGTGTTTCGAGTTCAGGAGGTTTTATTTCAACCATTAATCCTTGCTGAAATCTAGAGACCAACCTTTCGTGAAGTTTAGGTATTTCGTTTGGGGGCCTGTCTGATGTCATAACGATTTGGTTTTTAAGGCTGTAAAGAGTGTTGAATGTGTGAAAAAATTCGTCCTGCGCGCTGTCCCATCTTACGAGTGATTGTATGTCGTCTATCATAAGAATACCGAGATTTCTGTATTTTTTTCTGAAAATGTTCTGCTGGTTTTTACCTATAGATTCAATTAATTCATTTACAAACATTTCAGCTGATATAATAAGAAGATTTTTAACTTTTCTTTTCCGGAGAATTTCATTTCCTATAGCGTTTAAAAGGTGAGTTTTTCCAAGTCCTACTCCTCCGTAAAGGAAAAGAGGATTATATTTTACTCCTGGACTGTCTGAAACAGAAACTGCGACAGCGCAGGCAAATTTGTTGCTTTCTCCCTGGATGAAATTTTCAAATGTGTATTTTGAATCCAAATTTGAGTAATTCATGTTAACTACCGCTTCTTGAGTCTCTATTTTAATCTCAGGTTCTGGAATATTGTTGAATTCTTTTGCAATAAAAGATACTTCGAAAGAATCATTAAAATTTTGTTTTATGAGCTGGTTTATCTTTTTTAGGTAATTATGATCTATCCAATCTTTAATAGTCGAATTCGGGACCTCAACCGTTAAAAACCCGTCTTGGAAATGAACTACTTTTGAGTTTCCGAACCAAAGATTTAGAGATTCATGTCTTTCAAAAGGAGATTCATTTTTAAGAAGCGATATTATTTTTATCCATTTCTCTTTAATTGAGTCCATGTCTTTTTCAATTACTCTTTATCATTTTTCAACAATTTAAAGCTACGATATTTCATGTAATTTAATTGTCAATGTTTAAAAACGTCTGCTTTTTCACAATGTTATCCACAAATCAAGATAATTTGTATATTTTGAATCAGCGTGCTTTATAAAGGTCTTTAATTGTGTATAGATTGTTTCTTTCAACATAAGCGAAAAAAAACGTATATTATTATTTCTTCGTTTGATAAAATGTCCGAAATGAACTGGTTGACTGTCGTTTTGTTTTCTGTTAAAGTTCTATCTCTTAAATTATGAATTATTTTTTCTATCATTTTACCTGCTAAAAAACTAAAGGAGATTAGATGATATTTATCCTCTTTTCAACATGTTTACTGCTCTCAACGGCTTTGAATGCTAACATTGAATTTATGCAGATGCAAGATTTATTTTACGGGAACGCAGAACGGTATATAGGAAAAGAGCTCGAATTATACAGAAATAACCCGCTAGCCGCTTTTCACTTTAATGCGCCGGCTAAAAAGGTGTTTAAGTTTTCGGAAAGTCCAAATTCAGTGGATACAATGAAAGTCCTTGTTTTAAGAGTCGATTTTCAGGTGGACAATTCTCCTCTTACGACAGGAAACGGAAAGTTTAACTATCAAGGCAACGGAGAACCCGAATACAACCCTGACGAAACTCACAATCTCAGATACGATCCTCCTCATGACTCTACATATTTCGGGCATCAGATGGAAGCTCTTAGAAACTATTATCTCAGCGACAGTAAAAACGGACTGTATATTGATTGCGACATTTTCCCGGCTGGCGAATCCGCTTCTTATACAGTTCCTCACCAGATGATCTATTACGGGGAACCGCAGAACATTGTCTATGGTCTTTTTTATCTTTTGAGAGACGCGGTTTATGAAGCGGATAAAGACACTGTGGCGAATATTGTTTTTTCTGAATACGACGCTATTGTTCTTTTTCACGCGGGTTCTATGTGGCAGACGGATTACGGAGACAGCCCTTACGACCTTCCGGCTGTTTGGATAGGAGGAGCTGACGCTCTTTTCGGCGAGCCCATTTATGCGAACGACAGGACAGACTCGATTTATGAAGCTGTAATGTATTGCGAGACTGGCTTTCAAGACGGAGGAGTCGCTTATCTTCAGGGCGGACTGGCGCATGAGTTCGGCCATCAGCTTGGGACATACGATGTATATGATGTTTCAGGACAAACCATGGGATGTAACGGATGGTCTCTGATGGGAACAGGGAACTGGAATCTTGACGGACTCGTCCCTCCTCATCACGATGTTTGGAATGTCCAGATAATGACATATCCTCAATGGGCAAGACCGGTGCAAATAAACAGTGACACAACAGTCGAGATTAGATGGAGAGGGTCTATGGACTCCGCCGCGGTTTTTTTTGTGAAGATTCCAATTAACAACAGAGAGCACTTTCTTATTTCATACAGATATTCAGCGACACCAGGGGACACATCTCATATAAACCCCGACTCAAACGCGACGAGGGTTTGGAGAAACGGTGTCATGGTAAAGTTTTTCGATTACGACTATAGCCTTCCTCAGAACGACAGCAGCGGAGGTCTTGCAATTTGGCACATAGACCAGGTTAAAGTTGATTCAACTATTGAGCAAAACAAAGTCAACGCCGGTTTCCCTCACGGAGTAGATCTCGAGGAAGCCGACGGAATACAAGACTGCGAACTTGGTTTTTACGAGATAACCGACTGGGCATCGACTTTTTATGGAAACAATTACGACCTTTTCAAACCGGGCGGCTTGACAAGGTTTGACGCATACACAAATCCCAATACTTCGGATAATTTCGGGTCTGTGACACATATTAGAATAGACAGTCTTGTCATTGTTGGAGACACAATTGCGCGCTTTAAGATCAGTTTTGACTGGAGACTGGCAAATTTCCCGTTTTTCGCCTCGGGCACATTTGACGTAAATTCTCCGACGATTTGTGACATAGATTACGACGGAGAACTAGAACTTGTTATAATGAATGAGGCAGGAACCGTTTACGCCTTTGAAAAAGACGGAACAGGATACATGAGGACCCCAACTGGCAATACCACGATTTTCAATAGGACTTACTCGGATTCATATACTTCAGTCGCTATAGCCGAAGCTGACGGAGACACGACAAACGGATTGGAAATTGTCTGCGCTAACGAAAGCGGATATATTTATGCTTGGCATTCGCTACCAAATGAATTTCCGCCGAGTTCTGTCGAAGGATTTCCGGTCAGAGTCAATGCAAGAGTCGCTTGCAGTCCGGCGCTTTTGGATATTGACGGTGACGGAAAAAAAGAACTCATTGTTGGGGCAAATGACAACAAACTTTATTGCTTTATGTTAGAGGATGCCGATAACGACGGAAAGGCGGACATTGTTCAGGGATTCCCCATGGAAATGGGAAACTGGGTCTGGTCAACGCCTGTCCTCGGAGATAGTTTTCTTTACGCCCTCGGAGGGGATGGCGTTTTGCACGCATATTCTGCAAACTCTTCAGGCGTATGGGAAGAGAGATGGAAGAAATTCGATCCTTCTTTGGTTTTGACTACTGCATCGCTCTGCCTTGGTGACGTCGACGGAGACGGATTTGAAGAGATAGTCGTCCTCAGAGGAGACGGAACACTATACCTTCTCACTTTTAACGGAAACATTCTTTGGTCGAGAAAACTCTCTGGAAAATCATACGTCACCTCTCCGGCTCTCGGAGATTTGGATTATGATGGCTACCTTGATATTGTTGTCGCTCACGGAAACAGCCTATGGACTTACAACTCAAACGGGGCGTTATTCGAAGGATTTCCGGTGATCCTCGGAGACACATTCGGAGTCCAGTCCTCCCCTGTTCTCGCAGACGTCTCAGGAGACGGCAATGTTGACATAGTCATTGGAACAATAAGCGGGTGGATATGCGGTTTTGACGGGAGGGGAAAAATTTTAGGAGGTTTTCCTTTGAGCTGTGGAGATTCTGTTTACAGCACACCGGCTCTTGTTGACTTTGATGCGGACGGGTATACAGATTTAATAGCCGCGACCGACGACGGCAAGATCAGAGGATGGAGTCTCGGCAGGGACACCGGAAAGGCGCCGTGGCCAATGTTTCGAAGAAACCCCGCCCACGATCTCCGTCAGAACCGGCCTCAGACAGGAACGAGACAATACGCGACTTTTTCGGAGCTTTATGTATGGCCTAATCCCGTCTATGTTTCTACAGCTTATTTGAGATATACACTCTCTTCCTCTGTGGACGAGATAAAAGTTACGGTTTTCGATATTGCCGGCGATGAAAAAATAGTTTTTACCGGTGATGTTTTTTCAGGGACAAATGAAAAGAGTTTTGATGTCGGACTGCTTGCCTCCGGTGTCTATTTACTCAGAATAGAAGCATTGGAGTCTGGCAATTCAATAGTGAGAATCGTAAAAATGGCGGTGATAAAATGAAAAAAACAGTTACAGCGATATTGTTCTTGAGCTTTTTAACCGGCAGTGTATGTCCGGGTCTTTTCTCTGCTCCGTCGAGAGCTAAAGTTATATTTGCTTCAATACTTATACCGGGTGCAGGAGAATATCTTCTCGGAAATAAAAAAGCGGCAATAGGTCTTTTTTTAGCTGAAGGACTTGTATGGACAGGTTATTTATCTATGCGTTGGAGAGGAAATTCAATAATAAACAATTACAGAATGTTTGCTCATGACAACGCCGGCGCGTATTCAGGCGAGAGAAGTGAAGCTTACTGGGACGCGGTGGAATGGTATGTAAATTCAGAAAGCTACAATCTCAAAATCAGAGAAGACGCGAGAAAACTGTATCCCAATGATTATGACGCCCAGCTTAAGTATATACAGGAACACGGATATTTTGACTCTTTCGCCTGGGACTGGAACGGAAAAACATCTCAATACGATTTTTACAGGGGAATGAGGCAGAATTCGAGAGAAGCTCTGCAAAACGCGTCATACATTTTGTCGGGAGCCATTCTCACAAGAGTCGTTTCGTTTGCATGGACAGTCAACAGCCTCAGAAGAATGTCTTCTGAAAGAGTTATTCTGCCCCAAATAGAGATAAGAGAAGATTCATACAGCGTTGGAATAAGTATCAGCGGAATTTACTGATGAATTTTGTTCGAAGCGTTTCGGGATACAGGGGTGTCGTCGGAGACGGTTTCGATCCCGAAGTCGTGGTCAGATATGTAAATGCTTTTTCTGAGTTTCTCGGAGATGGAAGCGTGTGCTTGGGAAGAGACCCGAGAAAGACAGGAGAACAGTTTTCCAAGGTAGCCGCCGGAACATTGACTGCTTCAGGAAGAGACGTCTTTGATCTTGGTGTGGTTCCGACTCCTACAGTTCTTATAAATGTTAAAAAAGGCAAGCACGCAGGAGCAGTGATAGTCACAGCGTCTCACAATCCTGAAAAATGGAACGCTCTGAAGTTCGTCAAAGAAGGAGGGGTTTTTTTAAACGCAAAAGACGTTGAAAAGCTGTTTTCTATTGCCGATGCAGGTTATCTTAAATGGAAAGGTTACGCGGAAAAAGGATTTTATGAAAAAGATTTTTCAGCGGAAAAAAAACATCTCAACGTCTTGATAAATTCCGGATGGATGGAAGACTGCTCGGGATTGAATGTTGTAATAGACTCAGCGGGTGGCGCTTCAGCCGAAATTCTTCCGGAACTTTGCAGAAAAATGGGCTGCACCGTAAAAGATGTATTAGGAAAAGACAAGAGCGGAAAATTCACAAGAGACTTAGAACCGATTCCGGAAAATCTTAATGATCTTTCAGCGAGAATCAAAAAATTCAGCAATACCATAGGACTTGCAACAGACACGGACGGCGACAGGCTGGCGCTTGTAGATGAGAACGGCTTGCCTGTCGGCGAAGAAAAAACACTTCAACTCGCTGTTCTTTCAGTCCTCGAAAAACAAAAAGGCACAGTCGTGGCGAATGTGTCCACATCTTCAGCCGTCAGGATAATTGCCGAAAAAGAAAAATGCAGATTCGTTCAGTCTCCTGTCGGAGAAGGAAAAGTTGTCGAAAAGATGATTGAAAATAGCGCTGTAATAGGGGGAGAGGGTAACGGAGGAGTAATATTTCCGGAGATACATCCCGCGAGAGACGCTCAAACTGCGGCTGTTCTTGTTCTCGGATATTTGAAAAGACATAAACTGACTTTGAAAGATGCGATAAAATCACTGCCAAAAAGATATATGCTTAAGAAAAAGATAGAAAATGCAGATTTCAGAGTTGATCCTTCTTTGTTTTCAGATCTCTTAAAAAATTCTGAATTCATTGGAATAGACGGGATTAAATGGCAGGACGAGAAAAGCTGGTTTCACATCAGAAAATCGGGAACAGAAAACGCAGTAAGAGTGATTGTAGAAACTGATGACGAAAATGAAACCCAAAAATTAGCTAAAGCAGTATTGGAGAGGCTGAAAAAATGTGCGGAATAGTTGGATCAATAGGTAAAGAAGACACTGTCTCAATTCTTATCAAAGGGTTGAAAAGGCTTGAATACAGAGGATACGATTCTGCCGGCATAGCCGTAATAGATCAAAAAGGACTTATATTGGTTGAGAAAAGAGCAGGTAAAGTTAAAGATCTCGAAAATGAAATAGGAGAGTGGAAACCTGATACTAACATTGGAATAGCTCACACAAGATGGGCGACTCACGGAGAACCAAACGAGTTAAACGCCCATCCTCTCATGGACTGCAAAAACAGGATTGCTTTAGTCCACAACGGAATAATAGAGAATTACGGATCTTTGAAGAAAATACTTGCCGACAGGGGACACTTTTTCAGAACTGAAACAGACACTGAAGTTCTTGCCCATCTTATTGAAGAATTCTATGAAGGAAATCTTTTCGAAGCGGTTCGGCAGTCTCTTCAAGAAGTCGAGGGAACATACGGAATAGCCGTTATCTCTTCTCTTGAACCCGATAAAATAATCATAGCAAGACATGGAAGCCCTTTGGCAATCGGACACTCCGGAGGAGGAATGCTCGTAGCTTCCGATACTGCGGCTATAGTAGATCATACGAATAAAGTGGTTTATCTCGAAGACAGAGAAATTGCTCAAGTCAGCAAAGATAATTACAAAATTGAGACCATTGAAAAAGTGATAGTAACTCCGAAACTTCAGATCATAGAAACGGATATAAAGAAAATTGAAAAAGGCGGCTACTCTCATTTCATGCTCAAGGAAATAAACGAACAGACACAGATAATTAAAGACTCGATAAGAGGAAGACTCGACAGGGAAAGCGGAACTGCGAGACTCGACGGACTCGACAGACACAAAAAACAGCTCATAGAAACAGACAATCTGATAATTCTCGGATGCGGCACATCATACTACGCGGGTCTGATTGGAGGGTATGTAATAGAAAGAAATGCAGGCATTCAGGTCAACGTAGAATACGCGAGCGAGTTCAGGTATAAAAATCCCGTGGTCAGAAAAAACAGCATTGCGTTTGCCATAAGCCAGAGCGGCGAGACGGCTGACACACTTGCCGCAATGAGGGAAGCCTCAAGAAAAGGAGCGGTCTGCCTCGGAATATGTAACGTGGTGGGAAGCACCATAGCAAGAGAAAGCGAAGGAGGAGTTTACATTCATGCGGGTCCTGAAATCGGCGTTGCCTCTACAAAAGCTTTTTCTGCTCAGGTGATGGTCCTCAATCTTATAAGCCTTCTTCTCGGCAGGATGAGAATAATGTCTTATGATGAAGGTAAAATTTACGTGGACAGGATTAGCGAAATACCCCAAAAGATAAAATCTGTTCTCGATGAAGCTGATTGCATAAAAGAAATCGCGAAATTATACAGTGACAGGAATAACTTTCTATACCTCGGAAGAGGATTCAACTTTCCAGTGGCTCTCGAGGGAGCTCTAAAACTAAAAGAAATCAGCTATGTCCACGCGGAAGGATACCCCGCTGCGGAGATGAAGCACGGTCCTATAGCGCTTATAGACAAAGAAATGCCTGTAGTCGTCATTGCTATCAAGGATTCGGTTTACTCCAAAGTTCTCGGAAATATTGAAGAGGTAAAGGCGAGAAAAGGAAAGGTCATAGCCATAGCGACGGAAAAAGATTCTGAAATACAAAAAAAAGCGGATCACGTCATATATGTCCCGGAGACAATAGATTCCCTTTATCCTCTTTTGACCGTTTTGCCGATGCAGCTGCTGGCGTATTACATAGCTGTTGAAAGAGGGTGCAGTATTGACCAACCGAGAAATCTCGCAAAAAGCGTCACAGTAGAGTGAAAATAAATTTTAAACATTATGTTCCTCTGTTTCAGGGGTATTAAAAAGAAAAATAAAATGATTTGTTTTTACGGCACTTTGATTTGATATTGACAAATTATCTAAAAGATTTGACAATTATGTCATTGTATTTTTACCGGAGCATTTGTTAATTTTGTCAACTAAAGAGGAGGTCCAGTGAAAAAAGCCTTTACGGTCTTTTTCTGTCTTAGCTTCTTGTCTGCCGTTGCAGTTTACGGCTGGCAGGAGAGCATAGACGGGAGCTGGGGCGCAACGGGACTGACGATGATGTCATCCGACGCCTCGGGAGTGCAGTTAAATTTATCT
>JAFGIG010000025.1 GCA_016929715.1 Caldifarciminota bacterium | reverse complement strand
CCTCGACTACAGGACAGACGGAGGAGAGGCGAAAGACCTTGTGTCGCAAATTCTCATTCCGCCTGAATTTTCCGTCAATAAACTCTACGAGAGACTCGGCAACCTGGATGTCACCTCTTTTGTCAATTCCGTCAATGCAGACGGTTTCTCGTTTATGAATCACATAGGTCACGGATCTACAAACGCTCTGCAGTGCGGACCCGACTATCTTTCACCTTCGGATATAAACCTTCTCACGAACGGGACTAAACTGGGAACTGTATATTCCACATCCTGTCTCTCATCGGCTTTCGACGGCGACTGCATAGGCTGGACTTTTCTTTCAAACCCGAACGGCGGCTCTGTTTCATACATCGGCAATTCGAGATACGGCTGGTACACTCCGGGTTTTCCCGGGTCTGGAACTTCCGATGTCATGGATTTCAAGTTTTACGAAACCGTCTTCAGCAGGGGCGAGGATGTTTTGGGCAGGGCTTTCGTCTTTCACAAAGCGCTTTTTGTAGGCCTTGCGAGAGAGCAGAACGACTACAGATGGCTTATGTTCGCCCTCACCCTTTTTGGAGACCCTTCAGCGAGAATGTGGACTTCTACACAAATCGCCTCGCCTTCTGTTCAGATTCCGCAGGGATCATTTCCGGCTTCAGGAGGGACTATGCCCCTCTCAGTCAGAGACGGTTCAGGAGTGCCTCTTGAAGGGGCAATAGTCTGTCTGAGCTCTCAGGGCAGAATTATGTCTTTTGGCGCCACGGGGACTTCAGGAAACCTACTGCTTCAATATGACACAGCTTTTGCCTCACAGGGAGTTCTCTGCGTCTGGGGCAGGAACATTTCGCATTACGAAAGGGTTGTCTCTTTCTCGGGAGCAGGTTACAGGCTTCAGGTGGATTCGGTTGTCCTCCTCGACACAGGCTATAATAATAACATCGACGGATTTTTTTCATCGGGAGAAACGGCGCATGTCACTGTCTTTGTCAAAAACACAGGAACCGAACATTTCGGCCAGATCACGGCTTTGGTCTCCTCCTCGAACCCCGGCATAGGGGCGGTAATATCCGCAGACACTATACCATCCCTCAACGCGGGCTCTTCCGGATCCTTCAATTTCATATTCGGCGCTTCTCCCGCGGTTTTGGACACTTCGGGAGCGGGGATAGTCCTTTCGCTTGAGGCTTCTTCATATGCCGACAGTTTCCCCCTTCCCATAGACATAGAAAACCCTGATATGAGATTTCTTGGATTCAGATTGGAAGACACAATATCCGGCAACGGAGACGGGTATCTCGAACCCGGAGAGACCGCTGTCGTGAAGTTCATTTTCGAAAACGAAGGGAGCCCTTCGCTTTTTGAAGGTTTGACGGTTCTCTCAGTGGCGGGAAGCGATCTGACCTTGATTGACAGTCTCTTTGACCATCAGACGGTTGCGCATGGAGACACCGCTGTGTTCGTTTTCGTAATCAGAGCGGAGGCTACGGCTCTTTCAGGCCCTGTTTACTCGGCCCATTTGTCTTTCAAATCCGGAGAGCTTACTCTGCCCGAGTCCGGCGAAGCCCAGATAAAAGTCGGCCTGTTCGGATTCTGCGACGACATGGAGAGCGGACAGGGGAATTGGACGGCATCGGGCACGCAGAACCTCTGGCATCTTACCCAGACGAGAAGCCATTCGCCATCGCACAGCTGGTATTGCGGAAATGACGGGACGCATACATACCCGCCGGATTTTACAGACACTCTCGAGTCTCCATATTTTGCGACTTGCCCTGACATGTATTTGTCTTTCTGGCATTTTTATGCCACTGAAGCCGGATACGACTACTGCCTCGTCCAGCAGTTGACAGTAAACGGATGGGTCGGCATCATGACTTTTTCGGGTTTTTCAAACGGATGGGTCCGTGAGATTTTTTCTTTGGACGCATCTGAGGATTCTACAAAGATAAGGTTTGTTTTTTATTCGGAAGACAATCAGAATCAATACGAGGGATGGTTCATTGACGATGTCGAGATATATGGAAACCAGATAACCCAAGTAGAAGAAGAGATTATTGCCTCTTTGCCCCAAATTAGATATTCGGGATCTTTTATAACTCAGGGCTGGAAAATATTGTTGTCAAGCTCGGGAAATGAATTTGTAAATATATCAATTTACGATATTTCCGGTAGACAAATTCAGGTGATATATGAAGGCGTTATTCCCCGCGGAGAGCACGGTTTTTCAATGCCGTCTGAAATTCCGGCGGGGGTCTATTTTCTTAAAGTGAATTTTGGAACCTTAAAAGAGGAAATTAAGTTGATAAAGGCTCTCTGAAAATGCAAATTGTCGGCATAATCGGCTCGACCGGTCTTGTAGGGTCAAAAGCGATAGAGATAATAAAAAACCGTTCCCTGCCTGTTGTGCTGAGGGCTTTTTCTTCACGCTCAGGAGGCAGAAAAGTTCACGGTGTAGAAGTTGAGAAACTCGATGATGTCCCCGAAAATCTCGATTTCGCCATTTTCTCTGCTGGTTCTGCGGTTTCAAAGTTCTGGGCAAAAAAATTCGCCGACAGAAAAATAATCTGCATAGACAACACCTCGGCGTTCAGGATGGATAAAAATGTTCCTCTGGTGGTGCCGCAGGTCAATTTCAGAGACATTAAAAAAGACAGTTATTTAATTGCCAATCCGAATTGCGCGACAATACCTGTCGTCAGGGTTTTGAGTAATTTCAAGGACGAAGTGACGGCTTTTCATGCCGTCACTTTCCAATCCGTCTCAGGCGCGGGCAGAAGAGGTTTTTCGGCTCTTTCTGCCGAGAGCCGAGGGGAAGAGGCGGAAGATTCGCCTTTTGAGGGAATGATTTTCGACAACGTCATACCTATGATAGGGGAAATCAGGAAAAGCGGCTGTTCCCAGGAAGAGATAAAACTCGTCTTTGAGACGAGAAAAATTCTGCACAGGGAGGATTTAATGATATCCGCCGTCTGTGTGAGAATACCTGTGACGGTCGGGCATTCGGTGTCTTTGACGCTCGAGGGAAAAGGCATAAGCGCTCAAAAAGTCAGATCATATATAGAGAGAAACGAATATGTAACTTACAGAGATGTTCCGACGCCGCAGGACATCCGGGACAGCGACTCTGTGACTGCCGGCAGGATAAAAGACGAAGAAGGTCGTCCGGGGTTTGTCAGTCTTTTTGTCTGCGCGGACAATTTAAGGGTCGGAGCGGCTACTAACGCGGTGGATATTCTCGAAAGACTTTTATAAAAAAATTATTTGTTTAGGTTCCAAGCCGTGAAAAAATTTTCTCTCGTCCTGTCGTAGGTTTTTTCGTATTCAGCGGGGAAAAAACACCCCGGAAGTTCTCCCATATCTCTGTGGTAGGCGACGCATTCACAGCAGATTCCTTTTTTGGAGCATGGATAGGTGCAGGTGCAAACTTTTGCCGTCTTTTCTTTTTTACATTCCATCTGTTTCTCCTGTCGTCAGATATGGTTTTATTTGTTCAAATAGATTTTTTCCGATTCCGTTGACATTCAACAATTCTTCGAGGTCTTCAATATTTCCTTTTTCGTCTCTGAAATCAATTATTCGCCTTGCTAGAACCGGCCCTATTCCGGGTATTTTGACGAGCAGAGACACTGTAGCCCTGTTTATGTCGGCAGGAAAAAGTCTGACAGATACGGTGTCAGGGGGCAAAAAGGCTGTGTTTCCACTGACGGTCTGAACAGGAGAAAGATATTCCCTTTTCCATGATATACAGGCTGTGTGTGTGTATCCGAGATCAGCATGGTTGGACAAACCGTAATGAGAACGGATGTTTGAAACCTCGGCTTCGAAACCTGCGGAAAACTCTCCGGGGCTGTCCGTGTATCCGATCAATAAAGAAAGGTCGTTGAAACTGAAACAGAGCGAAAAGCTCTTTCTAAGATTTCTGTCCCTGACTTTAAACACGGATACGGCTAAGCTGACTCCGTCAAAATACTCCAGCAGGACGTGAGCATTGACTGTCAAAGGGGGACGGCTGGAGGAAGTGCCGTATGTGGTCGAGAGCATGTTTTGAATGGACATTCCGATTCCGAGATATGAATTTATTCCAGTCCATGTGTAAATGTCCGAACTCCAGACTACTTTACTGCCGTATCCTTTAATTGACAAGAACATGGGTTTTAACCTAAGACATGCTGACTGTCCTTTTAATCTGTAAGCGCATGCAAATCCGGTCGTTATCTCTCTGTAAAGAGAGTTGCCGAACTGGGAAGCTGTCGCCGACACAGTTATGGGATTTTTTGTCCATGAAACACCCGCTGAATAGAGATCGAGATCCGGCATGGAAAACAGTCGCGAGAAGATGCATGACGCTCTGATTCCTTCCTTTGAAGGGATGGCGGGATTGAGGAATATGTTGAAATCGGAATTTCCCGAGATGGGGTGATACATTTTTGGAAGAGGGTTTATTTCAAATGCAGAGAAGAGTAGTAACAAAATTGCAAACATTTAGAGTATTATACAAGATTTCTCAGTTAAAATAAACTTGGCAGAGTGAATTTGTACTAAAAAGAAGCAAATCTCGACATAAGGATATATGACATAAACGGAAGAAAGATTTTTGAACAGGACAATATCTTTCTAAGTTCCGGCTCAAGGGTTTACAGATTGAAAATAAGGGATGCGGGAATTTCAACGGGTTCATATTTTGTGACAATCAACAGTAGTGAAAAAATTCTACACACAGAAAAATTTACTGTTTTTGAATGAAAAGATAAGTGAAAAGGAAAAGGGCAAGATTTCTCTTGCCCTTTATAATTACAAAATCAAATTAGTATGTGTAACGGAAACCCTGGACCGGCTGGTATCTCCAAGAAAATGTGTAATCCCATTGATTGAGGGATGTAATTTTCAGTCTTACATATCTACCGTCACCATTGTTCACCCAGAAATAACCATTCATGCTAGCTTCCTGATAAGCTAAGTAATAGCCGCCTCCGGATGGTAAAGCTCTGTAGGAGTAACTTGGATCAGTAGTATATGCAATACTTGATTGCCTTATACCATTTAAAGGTGCAGTCTGAGCAGAAACTACTTGTAAATCATTATTATTGTCGTGGTGACAGTAAATATCTGTTAATGTTGCCGCATTTGGATCTAATCTTGATATTGATGTTCCTGTACCTGTAGTTGTCCAATAATAACAAGATGGTATTGATGAATTTGTCCAATCCCCAATTTGGCCAGAACCAGTATATACTGCTGTAGATTTTGTCGAAGACCAGTTGCTAGTGGCACCCTGATAAATTGTCCGGACTCTGTATGATCCTAACTCAGTTGGGTCATTGTGTGTGTATGAAGTTGTTGTAACAAAAGCTGTGCCTTTGTTTCCGGGGAATTCGACTTCATAAGAATCTGCATTTGTAACAGCATTCCATCCAAATATAACACCGTAACCATCATTAGTTGCAGATAAAGAAACATTTATTGGAGTTACTGCCCCTCCACCAGGATTTGTAGGGCTGTCGTCCTTGGTACAGCCGAAAGCTATTAGTGCGACAAGTGCAAGGACTAACATGAGAATTTTTTTCATTTTGCCTCCGTTTATTAATTAGTCAATTATTACATTTGGACCAAGACCGCCTCCGCCTGATGAACCGCCGCCTGAAGTCGTTCCTTTTTTAAGTTTATCTATTACCTGTAAAAGGGAATCATTCATTACTTTCAGCTTTACGTTTTCATCACTGAGTCTTGTCATCTCTGCTTCAATATCAGAAATATCAATGTCTCCGAAATTGTCAATCTGCTCTTCGAGATCGGCGATTTTTTCGGTGAGTTTGGTATTCTCTTTTGTCAGATCCTCTATCTTGCCCTGAGCTGCTTTCATATCGTCCAACACTTTTTGGTTGTTGACCGCCATAGAACAGCCGGCGGCGATGACGAGGACTGAACACAGAGCTGACACTAATAGTATTCTTTTCATACTGCCTCCTTTGATTTGTCCTTAATTCTACCAGATAGGGGGAAAAAGGTCAAGAAACGCCTCGAGGCAAAAATAAAATTTCTTGACCTGATTGTTGTTCTGTTGTAAAAATGAACGGAAATCCGAATTATTGGCTCTTTGAATATAGTATTTACTTGATGCCGGGGTGGCGGAATTGGCAGACGCACCAGCTTGAGGGGCTGGCGGGAGCAATCCTGTCTGGGTTCAAGTCCCAGTCCCGGCATTTTTCTTTAGTATTGTTTTTTACCGCCTCTCCTATATAATTTCTCTATGAAATTTATCTTTGTCTCAATCTTAGTTCTTTTTTTCAGCTCACAAGCCCGCGCAGTATCTTTCGTCCACGGGCCGAGGATAGCTTCCGTATTCAGAGATTCTGTTTTTATGACAGCCGAAACAGACCAAAACTGTCTCCTCGAAGTAATCTTCGGGGAACAGGGAGGGCCGATGTCAGAGACCGCGTTCTGCTCCGTTTCCGACACTTTTCACACGGCAGTCCTGAGAAATTTCGGTTCCTCGAGAAACTGGAGATATTCTGTCAGAGCGTATTTCGCATCAGAGACAATTCAGACTCCGGTCAGGACTTTCAGAATGCCGGCGGCTCCCGGAGAAAGCTTTACATTCGCCGTCCTCGGCGACGCCCACTGCAGGGCGGGATCTTCGGGGATTTCTACCCATTTCAGGTCTTTAATCGAACTGATATGCCAATACGACCCTGATTTTGTCCTCTTTCTCGGAGACGGAATTCACGGCTCGTATTATCCCGGCGAAATGAGACAGCAGTGGGACAATTTCAAGGAAGCCACGGACACGATAACTTTCAACAGGCCTGTTTTCATGGTCATAGGGAACCACGACGCGAACACATACTACCAGAACTTCAACGGAGGTGATATTTTTGCCGATGAGTTTGAATTCCCTAAAAATGCTCCGGTTCCGCAATTCTACGAAGAACTCGTGTATCATTTTGAATGGGGGGATGCCTGTTTTTATATTCTCGATTCGGATTACTACCTGACTCCGGAGATAATTGACATCTATCAGAGAAACTGGCTGAACCAGAACCTTCAGAGCTGCCCCAGACGTTTTAAGATAACCGCGCACCATGAACACGCATGGTCCTATGAAGGCGATCTATACGGATTTTTAGGTGAACACCCCGCCGAACGAGACGCCTACTGGAAAGTTCTCAGGGATAACGGAGTCATTCTCGACATGGCGGGGCACATACACCTCTACAACAGAAATTTCTTCGGAAGAACTCTTCCGGACACTGTGATGTGCGTCAAACAGCTCATATCGGGAGGCGGAGGAGGCAGTATAGTCGGAGGTTACGGAGGCGATTTTTACCATTTTTGCTTAATTGAGATTGGCGGCAACAGCCTTTCCGTGACCGCCATTGACGAGACAGGAACAGTCAGGGATGCTTTCTCACTCACAGCAGTCGAGGAAAAAGATGATATAGAGCCCGATTTTTCTTTCCCGGAAGTGACATATATGCAAGACGGATTCGGCTTCAGAGGAGGGAAATCGGGGGAACTCACCTTATTTGACATATCCGGCAGAATCCTCTTTGAAAAAAAAATAAACCCCGGAGTTTGTGAATTCTTTTCTCCCCAATGCTCCGGAATTTTCTTTGCGAGTTTCGATGACGGCTTATACGTTAATTCAATAAAACTCTCTTTTCTGAGGTAAAAATGCTTTTTTCATTTCTGACATTAAAAATTCTCGCGGTCGTCGCGGGATGGTTTGTTCTCGAACTTTTGATGGTAAAAACTTTCAGATACAGATTTCTTGAAAAAAATAAATTCTTTTTTCACCTCATAAATTCACTGCTGTTTCTATGGATTCTCACGCTGTTACTATACGGAATACTGATACCGGAAAAGATGGGCGTGACTCTGGGCAACATCCTCTCCGGCGCCGTCCTTGTGGTCGGGGCGTATCTTCTGGCAGACCTCGCTGATTTTTTTCTTTCAGGTCAGGCGCGCTATAAGGGCCAGTCGGCGAGAATCATTCCCGGCGTCCTTAGAAACATAATCAAGTTCGCCCTCCTTGTAATATTCATTCTGCTGATTTTGAGCATCCACTTTAAAATAGAGCTCAAGGGAATATCCATAACATCGGCTGTCCTCGCCGGCGTCCTCGGTTTCGCCCTGCAGGAAACTCTCGGGAATCTTCTCTCAGGGATAGCACTGAACATGGAATCTCCTTTCAGGCACGGAGACTGGATAAAAGTCGGTGAAGACGAAGGATGGGTTGTTGACATAACTTGGAGATCCACGACAATACACACGAGACAGGACGACCTTATAACAATTCCAAATTCAAAAGTGAGCTCCGAGAAGATTATTAACTTTTCAAGACCTCAGAGAAACAAAGCCGTAGAAATCAACGTGGGCGTGTCATACGATAATTCTCCGGAAAAGGTAAAAAATATAATCGTTCAGTGCGCCCTCGAATCCAAACTCGTCAAAAAGGAGCCAAAACCCGTGTGCTGGCTGACTAATTACGGCGATTCGTCAATTGATTACAGGCTGAAATTCTGGATAAAGGATTACGCTGAAGTTTACAATGCCCAGGACGAGGTCATGACTAAAATATGGTATTCTTTCAAGCGCAATGCCATAGAGATTCCATTTCCAATTAGACAGATAAAAAGATATGAATCGCACGCCTCTTCAATAGAGACGAGGATTCAGGAGACCCTTGAAGCGCTCAAAAAGATACCGATTTTCGAACCTCTCGAAAAAGAGGATTTGACGCTTCTCTCGCAGAACTCGCCGAGAATTTCCTTCGGCAAAGGCGACATAATGATTAAACAGGGCGACGACGGCGATTCAATGTTCGTCATCACAAAAGGCGAAGTCGTTGTCGAGAAGAAATCGGATGACGGAGTGAACAGACTCGTAACTAAACTCGGACCTTCTGATTTTGTCGGCGAGATGTCCTTGCTTACTGGAGAAAAAAGAAGCGCAACAGTCAGAGTGCTGACTGAGGCGGAAGTCATAATGATAAACAAAAACGCTTTCAAAGGTATAATTGTGGCAAATCCGAAAATAGCTCTTTCACTCAGCGAAAAACTTCTGGTGCGCAAAAAAGAGCTTGAAAGACTCGGCGATTCGAAGTATTCTGGATCCGACGACTTTGTCGATGAAAAGGAAAAGTCTTCGATTCTCATGAAAATTCAGGGATTTTTCGGCATAACGAGGAAGTGAGGCTATGTTTTTCAGAAAAAACAAGAAACAAAAAGAAAATTTCAGCACTTCGCGCGAATGGATTGAATCCATAGCAGTAGCGGTCTATTTCGTTTTAATAGTGAGGCTCGTTTTGATACAGTCTTTCAGGATTCCGACACCGAGCATGGTCAACACACTTCTCGTGGGAGATTTCCTCTTCGTCGAGAGAGTATCTCTCGGTCCGAGGATAGCCTATCACAGGGGTTCTGAAGAACTTTGGAATATGCATCTTTTCAAATTCACAGAACCCAAAAGAGGGGACATAATAGCTTTCAGATATCCGATAGACGGAAGGGATTTCGTCAAAAGATGTATAGGACTGCCCGGAGACACGGTGACTATAGTAAACAAGGAAGTCTTCATCAACGGTAAAATATTAGACGAAGACTATACTGTTTTTTCCGACGAAAGGATTTTCCCGTCTCTTTTCCAAACACAATACGGGGCTTCCATGACGCAGGATGATTATCAAAAACTCTGGGAAGAGAGAAAATTCCACGAAGGAACCGTTTTTCCTTTCGTGAGGGACAATTTCGGACCTGTCGTGGTCCCTGTCGGGAATTATCTCATGCTCGGAGACAACAGGGACAATTCCGACGATTCAAGAGCATGGGGACCGGTTCCCGCAGGAGAACTCAGAGGAAAACCGCTCATACTCTATTTCTCATTCAATATGAAAGAAAACGAAAGAATACTTGCGCCTTGGAAGTGGGTGAGATGGACAAGAATAGGAAGGCTTTTAACCTAAAGGTTTTTCAACCACGGTTTTTTCTGAGGTGAAAATTTTCTTTGGGAATTGACAAATCAGGCTTAAAATTATATTCTTTTCGGAAAGCTACGCTGGGGTGTCGTCCAATGGCAGGACTCGTGACTCTGGATCACGCTATTGGGGTTCAAATCCCTGCACCCCAGCCAGATAAAACTCCATGAATTTTTCCCAAATAAACCCCGAAGACTCCGCGGAACTTAAAAAATTTTTCTACGATTTTACAGGCGCTTTCGCCGTGACTGAAAAAATAAATCTCAGCATAAAAGATGCTGGCGATATTGTCGAAAAAATTGCGGAGAAAATGTCTCTCTATGACGAAGAAGAAGGGGAAGAGGTTTTTTTGAACGAAAACTTTTTGTGGAAAAAAAAGATGGGCGGAGAAGCCGGTTACGCCGTTCTGGACAAGACCCAGGATGAAGGCGATTATTTTATGACCGTGACTTTTCTTTCTGAACTGACCGACTCACAGCCGGTTTCCAACTGTTCAAAAATAATAATCACAAAAAAAACCTCAGAACATGAACTCCAGGAAAAACCGTTTGATGTTTTTATTCCTTTCGCGGAAATTTTTGCATTTTTTTTCAACACATGGAGCGCTGAAAAGATAAATATTTTTCCTTATGTTCCTGATAAACCCTTTTTCGACTATGATTTTGAGATGTTCGATTTCACTCTTGTCAAATTTGTCTCTCCCGTCAAGATATCCGAAATGCAGGAGTTCTATGCCTCTGATTATCTTCTTCTGTCGGGAGAATATAAGGCAAAAAACTCTGAAGGGGAAAAATCCAGGGAGGATTTTATTGATATCTCAAAATTGCTCAACGGAAGGCATAAAGCGGAAATCAATCTGGCTGAGCTCTCTAAAATGGCTAAAAAGGATCCCGAAAAAATACTAAAAGCCCTCGTTTCGAACGCCGAAAGCTTTATCAGGACAGGATCGGGAGAGAAAACCTACTGCGGATCACAGTCTGTTTTAGTAATTACGAAAAATACCGTGACTGTATATTCACCTGAATATTTTCTCCGGGACGCTCGCTGAAGACATAATATTTTTCGTTTTTTATTGACAAGCCCAAAAAATCAAATATAATAACCTCAATATTGCGTCGCGGGATGGAGCAGTGGTAGCTCGCTGGGCTCATAACCCAGAGGCCGAGGGTTCAAATCCCTCTCCCGCAACCAAAAAAATCCGATTATTTCCCTTCTGAAACACCCATCTGAAGAGCTTTCATGTTTATATCAAAAGCTTTTTCAGGAAGCCTGCTCTTAATTGCTTTTTCCCATGAAGCATTTGAAATTTCAGGAATTTTCGATGATATGGCGCCTAAAAGATAGATGTTCATCGTTCTGATGTCGCCAAGGCTCTCGGCGGCTCGGACGCCGTTGACGAGGACAAAGTTTTCTTTTCCCACGACAGATGTGAGTTTTTCCTCTATGTCCGCCGGATATTCATAGGTTCCAACCGCCACAGGAAGGGGGTCGATTTTCATGTCATTGACCGCGAGAAAACCGCCGTCTTTGAGAAAGTGTATCTGACGGAGAGCTTCGAGAAGTTCGAATGAGAGAAGAATGTCAGCCTGACCGGGAGTGATGACTGGCGAATAGACGTTTTTGCCGAACTTAACTGAAGACGTGACACTGCCTCCCCTCTGGGACATGCCGTGGATTTCGCTTTTTTTCACGTCGAATCCGGCATCGAGGGCGGCGAGCGCTATTATATCTGCGGCAACAAGAATTCCCTGTCCGCCGACTCCGGCAATCATTATATTTTTGTTACTGGGCATTTCAGTCTCCTTTAAACTTTATCGCTTTTTTCGGGCAAATAGACGCGCAGAGTCCGCATCCGGCGCAGAACATGGGATTTATGTTCGATTTTTTGTCCCTGAAAGAAATAGCCGGACAGCCCAAGCCGACACACATCTTGCAGCCTATGCATTGTTCGTGGTCGACATAATAAGTCTTGCCGTAAGATCTGCCCGGGACGAGGAAAATGCAGGGTCTTGTCGCAATGATGACCGAAACACCATCGAAAGCGAGAGCTTTTTCAAAAGCGCCGAGAACAGATTTGATGTCGTGTGGGTCAACACAGTGAATGTCTTTGACGCCGAGGCCTTCGACTGTTTTTTTTATGTCTATCTTTTCCATGTCGCCGTAGTGAAGGGTTTTGCCGGTTCCCGGATGTCCCTGATGACCAGTCATGGCTGTTGTCGAATTGTCGAGTATGACTACTATGCCGTGGCTGTTGTTGTATATCATGTTGGCAAGTCCGGTGAGACCGCTGTGGAAGAAAGTTGAGTCGCCAATGACGGCGACGACTTTTTTGCTCAAATCTCCGTTTCCGGATTTTTCCATGCCGTGGGCGTTTGATATGGAAGCGCCCATGCAGACTGTAGTGTCGAGGGCATTGAGAGGAGGGAACGCGCCGAGAGTGTAACAGCCGATATCGCCTGTCGCCGGAAGTTTTAGTTTTGAAATAGAATAAAATATTCCCGTGTGCGGACAGCCCGGGCAGAGCGCCGGCGGCCGGGGGGGGAGGTCTTT
>JAFGIG010000133.1 GCA_016929715.1 Caldifarciminota bacterium | reverse complement strand
GTGTAAAAAAAACACCCGTTAGTGTAAGTGGTTAACACATCGGCCTTTCAAGCCGAAGAGTACGGGTTCGAGTCCCGTACGGGTGAATAAACTGGGCGGAAAGACTTTTCTCTCCGCCCGCTTTTATCTTATGTCAATTATTTTATTTTTTATACTCATATCTTTTGCGCCGGCGGAAAACGGATTCGAAATAAAAGCCGTGTGGCTTCCATCTGAGTCCATTGACGCTACGGCTGAGTCCTATGATTGGTTTAATTCCCGTGATATCAATACGGTCGTGATTCAGGTCGTCAAAAATGGGACAGCCTATTATCCCTCAAGGGTCATGCCTACATTCAGAGAAATGTATTACGACCCTCTTGATCTGCTCGTAACAGAACTAAAGAGCAGAAAAATCAGGGTATTTGTCTGGATGAACACGCTTTTGGTCTGGTCTAATTACAGAATGCCGCAAAATCACGGCCATGTCCTAAACATCCACCCCGAATGGTCTTTGACCCATTTAAGCCTGTTCAGAGAAAAAAACTACATACCCATGGACTCCTTTCTCGAAGACGGAATAGAGGGAATTTATCTCGACCCTTCAAATCCAGGGGTTGTGTCTTTTCTCTGCTCAGCGGCGAGAGAATTGGCTCAAAACTACGACATTGACGGCATAGTCTTTGATTTTGTAAGGTATCCGTCGGAAAAAACCCCCCACGACATCTTCCTCAGCGGTCCCGTCAGACATACAAAAGATATTTTAAGGTATACTCCGGAGAATCCGGGAGAACTCTTAAGCCAATGGCTCTCCTACAGGTATCTCGACAGAAATTCCGTAAGAATCCAAAACATAGACGCCTTGATCTCGGAGCTTGACGAATCCGTAAAGTCAATAAAACCGGGTATTTCAACAGCAGCCACATCTTTTCCCGACGTAAACCAGACTTCCTTCTTTATAGGACAGAACTGGCTCCGATGGAGAACAGATTATATCTTTCTTTTTGTAGACACGCTCTTCAACGACACCGTCTATCTTTTTGAGGGTAAAAATATTGTTCTCGTGTCCAAATCGCCTGTCAGCGACCCGACCGGAAAAACATTCGGTATAATCCACCTCCTGCCGGGATTGAACTCAATAGATCAGTCATATTTCAATCCCATAGATGTTTTTTTTGCCGTCAAAGAAGAACCTGCAGGTGATTTCGACTTCAATCTGCCCTTTGGCATTGATATAGGCGAAGGAATAATGAAGAATTTTCCGTTTTTTGAAGAAAAATATTATTCTATTATAGATTCACTCAGCAGAGAAAAAATAAACACCCAACAAGAAGTCGTATTCACGGCAATTTACAGAGATGACGCAGATCTTTTTCAGATTAACGAAGCTTTCAGATTTCTTTCGAACGGATTTTCTCCTGAAGATGTCTGCCATATGTTCAACTCGGGCTCCTCGCCGTTCCCATACGACTCTGTCAGGCGCATTGTCAGAATCGGAGAGACCCTCCCATCTTTCGTTTTCTCAGGAATTCAAAAGACGTCGATAGAAGATGAAGGCAGAATAGGTTTTTACTTTTATTCAGTCAATCCCACGGAGCCCTCTGTTTATTATTGGGAATTGTCTCCCTCTGAAAAACGCGCCGCGGTCATAGGTGTTCTGAAAGCCGAGGCCAAGAGATATTGGGAATTTGACATTGGCACGACCCCGGAATAAAATACCTAATGCCTAAAAAAGAAAAAGGATTTGCCGATTTTTTCAACCTCCTCCTGGCGATTGTCACGGGATCTCTCGTATCAGCAGTAGTGATGTTAGGAGTTTCAAAACTCTCTCTTTTTCTTCTTTTCAGAATTTTCGCTTTTTCGGCATCTTCAGTAAAAAGGTTTTTCATAATGATGACCGTATGTTATTTTCTCCTTCTTTTACTCTCGCTGGCGTGGTCTTTTTTACTGTCAAAAATAACCCGCAGGATGATATTCGGAAAATCGCGAAAAAAAACGCGCGTTGTTTATTCTTTTCTCGTAATGTTTGTTTTTTTCTCATTTTCGTCAGGGTTGACTTCAGGTTTTGTCTACACCGATGCTTTTATAGACGCTGCAGGCCTCAGCCCTGAGAAAAAACCGCTTCCCGACCTTTTCGGGCTAAGCCTTGAATCGGCTTTGATGATGTTAAATGAAAACGGCTTCGATTCCATACCGCTTTCAAACATCCACTATTCGGCGCTGAGCGACGAAATGCCCGAAAGCGTTGTTGTAAGGCAGGATCCTCCGGCCGGAACTTTTATAGCGAATTCATCTCAGATTGAGTTATGGATAAATATTTTTACCGAGATCCCCTATGTTTCTGACACTCTCCAGACAATACCTCACCTCGGCGGACTGCCGCTTGACAGGGCTCTTATCATAATGGCTTCAAAAAATTTTTCTTTCGAAGTCGAATCTCTTTTTTGCGACACAGTAGCGGCAAACTGGATAATAGCGACTTTACCGGAAGGGGGAACCGAAGCACCGCCCGGAACGCATGTGACCGTTTATGTCTCTCTCGGTTCAGAAATTATTCTAGCCCCCTCTCTTTCTGACTTGAAACTTAACGAAGCTGACCTGATCCTGAGAAACCTCGGATTAGTTTTAGCCCTGGAAAGCGAAAGACCGGATCCTTCGCCTCCCAACACCGTCATTTCACAAAATCCTCCTCCGGGAGACACTTGTTTTTACGGCGACACCGTCAGGGTCGTCATTTCTTCGGGAATACCAGACACAATGGAATTCTGAATATTTTTCGGGAAATATCAATCCTGTTGACACTTTGATTTTTTCTTTATCAGAAAAATTATTTTTCCGTCAAATAAGCCGATATCCCGCCTAAGATTTTTCGCATCAAAAAACTCTCTTGACAAAGAAAGCAAATCTAATACTTTTTCAAAATGAAAAAAGGGTTAAAAGGGCTTTTTTTATGAAAAGGAGGAAATATGATTTACGATTTTTTCCCAGCGGGAACATACGAGGAGATGCGAAGACTGAAAGAATCAATAAATTCGGCGTTTAACAGTTTTTCAGCGGGTTATCCTTTTTGCAATATCTACGAGAGCCCCGAAAAAACATGCATCTCCTTTTTTGCTCCGGGTCTCAGGGAAGACGATATCGACATATCGGCAACACCGGATTCGCTTACCATATCTATAGACAGAAAGAAAGTATTTGAAGAGCAGGCGATGAAAGAAGAACGGCCTTTCGGAACTTTCAGGCGGACAGTCAATTTCCCGTTCAAGGTAAACACCGAAAAACATTGGGCAAAATACAAAAATGGTGTTTTACGCCTGATATTCGAGAGAGCTGAGGAAGACAAACCTAAAAAGATAAAAATTAACTGATTTCGGAGGCAATTATGAATATGAAATACAAAAACGACAGCAGGACAAAAATATGCAGACCTGCCACTGACGTCATATCAATAGAAGACGGCATAAAAATTTTTATGGACGTTCCTGGAGCGGACGAAGAGAAAGTTGATGTATCGGTTGAAGACAACGTCCTATCCGTGCGCGCCTCTTACACAGAAAGCTTGGAAGAATCATTCAAAGTTCTTCACACTGAATTTGATCATTGCGACTATTTCAGGGAATTCACGCTTCCGAGGAATATATCAAGCACTAAGATATCTGCAAAAATCAAAGACGGAGTCCTCGAACTGACCCTGCCGTTTTCGGATGAAGTCAAACCGAGAAAAATACAAATAACAAAAGAATAAAAAGGAGGTCACCATGGCTTTCAGAAATTTGATTCCCTGGCAAAGGGAAAGAGACATTGTCAGGAAAGAAGGAGAGCCTTCCCTGATTTCCTTTCAAAGGGAAATGAACAGGCTTTTCGACGATTTCTTTTCAGGCTTAGATTCATCTTTTCTTACGCCAGCAAGAGCATCGTTATTCACGCCGAACATAAACGTAAAGGAAGATAAAGACAATCTAACTGTTTCCGCTGAACTTCCAGGCATGGACGAAAAAGACATTGAGATAACAATGAGCGAAAACACCGTGAAGATAAGCGGAGAAAAAAAAGAAGAAACCGAAACAGATAAAGGCAATTATCATTACATGGAAAGAAAATCCGGTTACTTCACAAGAGTCATTGAACTTCCTGTTCAAGTGGATTCCGAGAGAGCACAAGCTGTTTTCAAAAAAGGCGTTCTCGAGATAAAATTTCCTAAACAGGACAAAACAGATAACGTCAAAAGAATCGAAATCCAAAAAGAATGAACCTATTCATGCATCCCCTTTCGGGGATGCATGCAATTAGTTTAACTCGCGCCTGTTCTCCCGGAGCCTTTTTTCTGTTAATATCAATGCTATGATGTTTGAAATATTTTTTTTGTTTTCCTTATGCGCTAAGACCATCCTTTTCGATCAGTCCAAGTCGCAGACAAATTACTCCAGCTATGACTTTATAGTCGATGACAATTCGCCTGTTCCCCAGCCTTATCCGCCGTCAGGACCTAATTCCTGGAATGGTCAGCTTTCAACATGGGCTTATGAACTATATCTCATGGGACACGATATAAGGATAAATACCGGCTACATAACGCCTTCGACTTTCAACGGAGTCCATCTTTTCATCGTCCCCGAACCGCAGGACACTTTTTCCGTGCCGGAAATGGATGCAATAGAGAATTTCGTCCTTTCAGGCGGAAGCCTTCTTCTCGTCGCGAACCACAATGGATCTGACAGAAACGGCAACACATGGGACTCCCCGAGCATTTTCGACGGATACACTCAACCGCACATAACGACTCCTCCCGGAAATGATCCTGAAAGATTTATTAAACCGAGATTCGGCATGCATCTCCACGTAAAAGGCGAAGGCAACAACAGCATCACCGGATCTTGGACAAATGTCTCTAACTCTCCGTATGACCCTGTCATAAACGGACCCCTCGGAAGGGTTGACACTTTCACATAT
>JAFGIG010000003.1 GCA_016929715.1 Caldifarciminota bacterium | reverse complement strand
GTTTACAATAACAGGTCCAACATTGTCGAATGCGGCATACCAGTCGTAATTCCCGGCATAGACAAATGCGACCTGGAAACTGTCGGCTGTATAACCTGACAAGTCAACCGAATCCCAGGCGCTGTTGAAGGTCGTTGTGTAGTTTTTCACCTGATTCCACGCCGACCAAGCGCTCGAGTTGCAAGTCCTGATAAGAACTCTCAAAAAATCATTACCGGAATAAAAATCAAAACAGAAACCCCATTTTAAATAATTTCCGGGTGCTCCTGTAAAAGGAGGAGAGATTGCCGTGTCAACAACCGATGTTCCTGCTGAATCAGAATCAATCCACATGCTGTAATTTCCGTGATCGGGACAGGTGAAAGTCGTATCATAACCGGCGTTGTATTTTTGAACACCCCATGCCCTGGGATATGAAAAATATACCGCAGTGTGAGTCCAATTCTGGAAAGTGCTGTCCTCAAAATCCCACTTTATCGTGTCTGAAGCCCTGAAAAAATCTCTGTTTTCTGAATTAATTGGTCTAAGATCAAGTGAGTATGCATTCAAGCCGTAAAAAGAAAAAACAGAAACAAAATAAACTGCTTTAATCCACTCTCTCACGTTTGACTCCTTCCAAATTTTAGACAAAAAACACGTAATCCTCTCAATATTTTGATTTTGTTTTCGTTTTGGTGTATTATACTACAATTGAAAAATTTTAGAAAAACAATTTAAGAGGTCTTATGGATAATATAGGTTTCGTTGTCATGCTGAAATCAAAAAGAGTCCCGAGAAACATTATAGACAGACAAATAGAAGCCGTCATAAATTACGAAAATTTTCTCAATTCTCTTAAAGAAGGGCTAAATGCCGACAACTCAGAACCTGAACATATAAGGCTTTACATTGACAAATTAATAGAAAACGGCAACAACACACCGGAAAATCTCATAGCACTCACCAGATATGCCTATTTTGCAAAAAACACGCCGGTCTATGTAGCGTTATTCGAACTGCTCGACGGAGAAGAATCTCTCAGGAATTTATACGTAAAGACAGAAAATGTTTTAGATCAGGAAAAGAGAAATAAAATATTTCACGGAATAAAAATCCCTCCGCTTGGATGTTCAAACACAGAAAAAACTATAGCTACAAGGCGAATTGTTGAAAGAATGGATAAGCTAATTGATCCGGTCAAAAGAAAAAAAATTTTATCGTCCTGCCTTCGAGACCTTCCGGACTCCTACTTCGAAAATGACAAAAAGCTCTACGATGAATCCGGCGGTATTGACAAATTCATTGAGAGGAAAAGGGCTGAATTCATTAATAATTTGACCAACATAAAAAACAAAAACGAACTGTTTTTCGGACAGGAAATAGACGATGAAGTCATTGATTATGTCAAAAGCGACAAAGAAATTTCCTTGGGTTGCCTTCATGGAAATGTTTTATATGTGACAAAAATTCCTTTCCGGACAAAAAAATTCCTTTCTGAGACCGATCCTGTCATGAAACGCTATTACTACTGCCACTGTCCATGGGCGAGAGAATCAATAAAAGACTCGGAAAAAACAGTGTCAGGAACATTCTGCTATTGCAGCGGCGGTTTCCATAAAAAAATGTGGGAGGTCATTTTCGGACAGGAACTGAACGTAGAAGTTATCGAGAGCATTCTCAAAGGCGATCTTCGCTGCCGTTTCGCTATTTATCTACCGGAAGAAGTTTCTTAGTCTAAAACCGACCCTTCGTTCAGCATCTTAAGAGCCAAAGCATAGATTCCGCTGTCTTTTCCAGGGACCTAGTTAAAAGTTTTTCTCAAGCCGAAAAAGACCATAGAACAGGGCATAGACGAGAATGAGAAAAACTGAAAATACAAATGAAAATACAATTGATTGAAAATTGATATTCTGGGCAAAACTCAAATATATCTTAAACGGGCTGACTATCGCGTCCCAACTGTTGTGTCTGACAAACCTGCCCATATAAATCGCGTAACTGCTTATAAGCAATATAGACATCACAACAGCGAGCGCAGAAAGCCTGTTCATGGTTTTTTCAAGCAGTCTGTTGACAATATATAGTGAAAGAAAACCGAGAAAAATGCCCGTCAAGACGAAAACAGCATATACGATGAGGTCGAACCAGACAATAAATGAGCCTTTGTTATTAAAATGTATTAAATCCGTTATCATGTAAGGCGCGTTAGGGAAAAAAACAAGCCAGAGGATGAAAAAAGGTGGAATAAAAATCCTTTTAATTCTCTTCATCCCGGTATTTAAGGTTAAATTCATTGTCAATGAAATCAGGTAGGGAACCCAGGCGAGAAAAAGGTTCCACGCGAGAAACAAAAACGAATATTTACCTGTGTATAGACGCCTTACGAAAATCATAGAACATCCCGTTAGAGAAAGCAGAAAAAGCACGGATGAAAGGTATCCGTATGTCCTGACAGTTTTGTTCAACGCTTGATCATTCAATTTTGACCGGGATTTCTTCTTTAATTCCTACGACCGCGGCGATAAAATTTCTCGCATCGGCGTTCTGGACAAAATACAGGGGATATGTGTTTATGATAAGATTATCAAAAACTTTCAGAGGCTTCATTATCTTCTCCTTTGAGTTGATTCTCTATTATATTTAATACAGCGCTCAAGGTCGATTTGGTTTTTTTACGTGTAAAAGTTGAAAATACAAAAAGGTTGTGGTATATATTCAATAAGTCTGTTTTTGTATATTAACAATAAAGCAAGGAAATCTATCCCTTGGAAGAAACACTCGGCAAAGGAAGTTCTTTTCCCTGTAAAAGTTGCGGAGCGACTCTTGTATATAAGCCGGGTGAAAATAAAATGTCCTGCCCTTATTGCGGATCTGAAAATGATTTTCAGATCGACCCTTCTCAATCTGAAGAAGCCCTAAAAGAACTCGACTACCACGAATTCATCCAAAAAGCCGAAGATGAAACTGATCTCGTAGAGAAGATAACAATAAAATGCAATTCATGCGGAGCTGTTTTCGCCTTCGATGAAAACATCTCATCGGGAAACTGCGCATATTGCGGCGTAAAGATTGTCGCTCAAAAAGAATCTAAAAAAGTTTTTCAGCCTAAGGCAGTTCTTCCTTTTTCTATCGATAACAACAAGGCGAGGGCTAACTTCAAGACATGGCTGAAAAAACTGCATTTTGCCCCCGGAAATCTAAAGACACTGGCTTCGCCTGACAATCTTAAAGGTATCTATATGCCGTTTTGGACATTCGACTCCGACACTGACACTCAATTTATAGGCCAAAGGGGCGAATATTACTATACAGATGAAACGTACGAAACTGTCGAAAGCGGTAAAAAAGTCACAAAGAAAAAAAAGGTTAAAAAAACAAAGTGGCAGGAAGTCAGGGGAAAGATAAAAAAAATATTCGACGATATACTTGTTTTTGCGAGCAAATCACTACCCAAAAGATTTGCCGAGAAACTTGAACCGTGGGATCTAGACAAAATCATGCCCTTCGACGATAAATTTCTCTCCGGTTTTGGGGTTGAAAGCTATTCTGTAAACCTTAAAGACGCCTTCCATATCGCAAAAGAAAAAATGGATTCGGTCATAAGATCCTCCATCTACAAGGAAATAGGCGGAGATGAACAGAAGATAACCGCGTATAAAACAGACTTTCAAAATTTGAAATTCAAGCACATTTTATTGCCTCTGTGGATAAGCGCTTACAGATACGGCGGAAAAACCTTTCAGTTTGTAGTCAACGCGAGAACAGGCGAGGTCCACGGCGACAGGCCTTATTCAAAGACGAAAATTCTCTTTACAATTCTCGGTGTGATTGCAGTTATAATTGTCGTTATTTTTGTAATCAAGTATTTTGCAAATTAGTTTTGCTTTCAGTCAATTTTTGAAAACCTTAAAAGGAGGTCCAGTGAAGAAACTGATGTTGTTGGTTTCATTTGCCGTCGCTTTCTCTCTGCCTTTGTCTTCTTGGCAGGAGAGCATAGACGGGAGCTGGGGCGCAACGGGACTGACGATGATGTCATCCGACGCCTCGGGAGTGCAGTTAAATTTATCT
>JAFGIG010000024.1 GCA_016929715.1 Caldifarciminota bacterium | reverse complement strand
GGTTGCGGCGGGCTGGGGTCCAACTGTGCGATGTCGCTCGCGAGAACCGGAATAGGCAAGCTTGTTCTTGCCGATTTCGACGTAGTGGATGAATCTAATTTGAACAGACAGTATTATTTTCTGTCTCAGACCGGAAAAAAGAAAATTGAAGCCCTGAAAGAGAACATCCTGTCGGTCAATCCCTCTGTCGAAATCGAAACGCACGAAGTCAGAATACAAAGCGGAAACGCTGAAGAGATATTCCGAAATTCAGATGTAGTGGTCGAGGCTTTTGACAAAGCGGAGGATAAAGCAATGCTCGTAGGGATTATACTCGAAAAATTCCCGAATAAATATATTGTCTCTGCTTCAGGACTGGCAGGTTACGGCTCAAACAACAGTATTAAAACAGCCGCTTACGGCAACCTGTTTTTGTGCGGAGACGGCAAAACGGAAGTGTCTGACGACAACCCGCCTTTGGCGCCGAAAGTGCCTATCGTCGCCAACATGCAGGCAAACCAGGTTGTCGAGCTTCTCATGAAAATATAAAAATGAAGATATCTCTCAATAAAGAAATTTTTGTAATTCCCTTTGATGTGGTAAACATAGAAGATCTGATAAAACTCGCGGCTCCGAGACATCCGATAGCGGCTGTCAAGGTGAACGGAGTGTTTATAAAAAGAGAAGAATACGGCACTTTTTTTATAAAAGAAAATGACACCGTAATCTTTGTCCACATGCTCGGCGGCGGCTAAGCCGCCTGAGAAAGTTTTGATCTTTTTCAGCCTCCGAACCTGAGGATACACAAAATATCTCCTGAGTCGTCTTTTCGGAATAAAAACATTCCGGATCAGGTATCTATTGTGAAAAGAAGACAGGAGGTGAGAAATGAAAAGAAGAAGATTTGACACGGGATGCCCGGTCAGGATAGCCATAGCTGCAGCGTTGCTTTTGCACATAATAGCATTTATAGCCCTGCCCGAACCTCAAATTCCCGTTTACAAGCCTCATGAAGGACAACAGAGGGAGCATATACAGAAAGACCTTGCCGTGAGCATAGATTTCAGGCCAGTAGATGAAATAGTCAGAATAATGGAAGATCCGAAAACCATAGAAGTGCCGAAAGATGGAGGAGAGATAATAATATCTGATAAAGGCGATTCTCTTTTGGGGAGCATCACGGATTCGGCTTTTTTTCTCGATACAATATCTATAGTCCCTGACGACACGAATGATATAGGATCCGAATATGTCAGCGTATATGAGACCCCGCCGAGACCTCTGAAACTTCAGGAACCTGTTTATCCCTCGGCGGCTCTGAGCTCCGGAATGGAAGGAACCGTTGTTTTGATGCTCTATGTCGATATAGACGGAACAGTTACCAAAGCTGAAGTCCTGAATTCAACCAACCCGCTCTTTGAACAAAACGCGATAGAGGCGGGGATGAAATGCATCTTCAAACCCGCAGAGAGCGCAGGCAGACCGGTTAGGGTCAAACTCGTGTTTCCTGTAAATTTCAAACTCAGCTAGAGAGGATTCGGAGGCGGTGCGAAGCGGCGTTTTTGAAAACGCCGCTTTTTTGGTTTTAGGTTGGACTTAAAGCTATAATTACATTGACATTTCGCAGGACCCAAATAAAAATTCATATCCTGACAATGGCCGCACTAGAAAACATATTTATATCAGTCGCGCGGGAGATTAAACAATCCCGTATCGTCTGCCGTTCGAGCGCTTCGGAACTCGCGCTCGCCGTTTGCAGTCTCAGAAACCAAAGAGAGAAAAGCGTCTTTGTTTTTTTAGACGACGATGAGGAAGTGATAAAAACATCTTCAGACGTATTTGCGCTCTCCGGAGAGCCGGCAAAAACTTTTCCCAAATGGGATAAAGCCGTTCCTGGTGAATTTTCTCCTTCAAAAGAAATTGCTAAAACGAGAATAGGTACTCTCTTGAGCCTTGCCGAAGAAAAAGAAGGAGTTTACATTTTCAGTTCTGGTCTTTTAGATGAAAAAGTGCCTTCTCCGGAGAGGTTCAGAGCTTTTTCAAGAAGGCTTCAACCCGGCATGAGATTTGATGTAAGAGACATGACTTCTTTTTTAGTCTCTGCCGGTTACAGTTTTGAGACAAACGCCATCAATCCCGGGGAATTTTCAGTCAGAGGCGGAATCTTTGACCTTTTTTCTCCTGTCGAGGAATATCCAGTGAGGTTGGAACTTTTCGGCGATCACGCGGATGATGTCAGGATATATGACCCACAAACTCAGAGGAGTATGAAAAAAACCGCCTCTTACGAAGTTTCTCCTGCGAGAGAAATAATGCTCTATGAAGATGAAGAAGACGAATTCAGAAAAAAGCATCCTGAATACCCCAGCCCCTTCGCCGCCGGATGCGAAGCGCTCGCTAAATATCTAAGAAAAGACGATGTCCTTTTCTCGTCTTTGCCTTTTAGAGGGATTATCTTGTCAGAATCACGAAAATTACCAGGAGCTATTGAAATTTCTTGGGGAGACGGGGCGGCTTCAGCTGTGGCATTCAGTTATGAAGAGATGGAATACGGCAAACTGATAAATGAATTCAGGGATTATTCTGTCAGGTTTTTCGTCAGATCCAGAACATTGTCAAAAAAACTTTCAAAATATTTTCCCACAGCGGAATTTGTCGGCATGCCTCTTTCTTCCGGGTTTGTCCTGAATAATTGCAGGGAAGTATTTGTCACGGAAAAAGAGCTCTTCGGATCAGAGCCGAGACTAATAGATGAAAAAGAAAAGGAGAGATATTTTTTCAGGGATGAAATTGAGTTTTTACCCCTGGGGACGTATGTTGTCCATGAAAAATCAGGAATTGGAATATACAAAGGGATTAAAACAATTGATTACAGCGGTCAAAAAACCGAATATTTGATGATTGAATACGCCGATAAGGCGATTTTGTATCTTCCCGTTCACAAACTTCATCTGCTTACCAGATACATAGGCCCTAAAGATTCCGCAGAACCTCAGCTGAGCAGTCTCGGATCTTCTAAATGGCAGCAGAAAAGACAAAAAGCCAGAAAACAGATATGGGACTTGACCATGGAACTAGCCCAACACTACGCTTTGAGGAAAGCGGCAAAGGCTCCGACGATAGACATAGACGACGATCTTGCAAGATCGCTTTCTGACAGTTTTAGTTTTGACGAGACTCCCGATCAGCAAAAAGCGATTGAAGATGTATATTCGGATCTTATAAGCCCTAAACCGATGGACCGTCTTATATGCGGCGAAGTCGGTTTCGGAAAGACCGAAGTCGCGATACGGGCTTCAATGAAAGCCGCCAACAGCGGTTATCAGACTGCGGTTCTTGTTCCGACGACTGTATTGTGCCGCCAGCATTTTGACGTCTTCCAACGCAGACTTTCAGATTATCCGCTTAAAATTGACATGCTCAGCAGGTTTGTAAGCCGTGAGGCAGCAAAAAAGACATTGGAGAGTATTCTATCCGGCAGGACTGATATTGTTATAGGAACTCACAGACTTCTCTCGCAGGATGTTAAATTCAAAAACATCGGACTTTTAGTAATAGACGAAGAACACAAATTCGGAGTCAAGCAAAAAGAGAAACTGAGGAAACTAAAAAAAAATATAAATACCCTGATGATGAGCGCGACTCCCATTCCAAGAACTCTTCATATGTCTCTATGGAACTTATTCGACATAAGCCAGATAAAAACCCCTCCTCAGGGTAGATTTCCCATAGAAACTTCAGTTATTCCGTTTTCGGAAAAAGTCATCAAAGATGCGGTCTATTTCGAGATAAGCCGGGGAGGACAGGTGTTTTTTCTTCACAACAGAATAGACAGTTTGAGGGCAGTAGAAGCTTATCTCAGGCGCGTTCTTCCGGATGTCACAATGAAAATCTGTCACGGCAGAATGTCGAGTTCACAGATAGAAAAAATAATGGTCGAATTTTACGATCATCAGTTTGACGTCCTCATTTCGACTACGATAATAGAATCAGGACTCGATATAAGAAACGCAAATACACTCATTGTCGACAGAGCAGACACTCTCGGGCTCGCTCAGCTTCATCAGATAAGAGGTAGAATAGGGAGAGGAGACGTCAGGGCATACTGTTATTTCATGGTTCCGAGGAAAGGCCCGAAAACCGACAGCGGTAAAGAGCGTCTCAAGGCGATTAGATCATACGCAAGACTCGGCGCAGGTTATCAGCTCGCTCTTCACGACATGAAGATAAGGGGAGCCGGAAATCTTTTGGGGAGTCAGCAGTCTGGATACGATTTCGACATAGGATACGAGCTCTATATGAGATATCTCGAAGAAGCTATAGAAAAAATCAAAGCCGAAAAAGGCGACAGTGAAGAGCAGGAACACGATATATACGCTGATTTTGCGTATTATATCCCGCCGGAATTTATAACAGATGCCCAGGAGAGAGTCTATGTCTATAGACGTGTCGCCGCTGCGGATGAAAAGGAACTCGCCGAAATTGAGGAAGAATTGAAGGACAGATTCGGAGAACTCCCCGAGAGCGCCGTTAATTTTTTCGAGATAGCGAAACTTTACAGAGTATTGATACAAACTCCCATGAATTCAATGACATTGTCGGAAAATCTAAAAATTGGATTTGCCAAAGCCCCTGAAAGGTGGTATATTGAAAAACTTGTCTTGAACATGCCGGAAAACTGGCACCCATATTTCAAAAGAGACGGCGCGGGTAATTTATTCGCGGAAATACAAGGATGGGAAAGAGATATAGAAAAACTGCGAATTTTTCTCGAAACCGTAAAAACGGACGGTGAAACATAATGAAGAAATTAGCTTATTGCGTAATATTCTCTGCTTTTATGGTTTTAGGTTGCAGAGGGGAAACTGTTCTGGTCAAAATTGACGGTGATCCTGTTCTAACAGACAGAGATATCCCGAGTCATGTTATGTTTTTACCCGAAGATTCCTTTTTCAGTTTTATCGATTCAGTCACGGATATAGAGCTGATACTCATAACCGCGAGAGAAGAAAGTTTTGAACAGAGGATTTCCCTAGACATTGAAGATCTCAGGAGAATAATAATTATAGATTCGTTTCTAAGTTCAATCAGCGACAGCTTGGTCTCTGAGCACAAAGAGTTTGCCGAAAGATTTTGGGAAGAATCGCAGATACAAGTGAGAGCAATGCTTGTGAGAATCCCTCCCGGAAGATTAGACGAAGCCCGACAGATATCTGATTCGATGAAAACACTCATTGGTGATACGACAGCCCTGAAAGAATATGTGATTTCTCTGAGATCGAGATACAATTTCGGAGGCCTTTATTTCGGTCCTTCAGGCGACCTAAGAGACATATTTCCCTTCATGATATCTTTCAGCCTCGGCGAGATTCTGCTCACTCTGCCGGAATATTCCATTTCACAGCCCATTGAAACCGATACGGGGATTTTTGTTTTAGCGAGGCTCGAAACAACTGAACCGGCTTATCCGGGTGATTTTGAAGACCTTAAAGAACTCATTGTCATACAGGAGAACCAGAGATTTTACTACGAACAGACAAGCAGGATGATAGACGGTCTCAGAAAGAGAACTAATATTAAGTTCAACGACGACGTTTTCGGCAGATTTTCAGCTCTTCCGCCTTTTCAAAGACTGACTGAAGAGGATCAAACTGTTCTGCCTAACATAGAAGAAGAACTTAGGCTTCAATGGCTTGCAGTCGTAGGAGGCGATACAATTTTAGTCGCGGATCTTATAGAGAGGCTGAAGACAAACAGAATACTCTACCCCAACCTCTCAGACACTTCTATGCTCAGGCTTTTTTTGACAAGAGACATTGTTCCGCCTTATCTTCTCCTTCAGGAAGCGGGTAGGAGAGGTATTTCTTTGGAAGGAGAGTTGCTCGCGAAATTCAGCGAGCTTAAAGACTCTCTTGTTTTTAGGTCATATATTTACTCAAGAACCGGAGCGGAGGTCGATTCACAGGAAGTTTACGCCTATTACCTCAGTAACGGGCACCTTTTCAGTTTGCCCGAAAGAGTAGAACTTTACATAATCGGAGTCACGGATTCTCTTTTTGCCGAAGAATTACTTGATTCCGTCACCCGCGGAGCGCCTTTTGAATCTCTGGCGGAAAGATATTCGCTCCTTCCTTCCGCTAAAAATTCCGGAGATCTCGGATTCGTTGCTAGAGGCAGATACAGAAGTGAAATCGACTCGCTTATTTTTTCTTTGGAGCCGGAGAGTTTTTCTGATGCCGTTTTTATGGACGGTTACTGGGTTATTTTCAAAACAGGCTCCAGAAAAAGCGATTCTCTTCTCCCTCTGCCTGACGTCTGGGAAGTATGCAAAGCGCTCTGCGAAGAAGAAATCAGAAGGCAAATCACAGGAATGATATTGGAAAACGCGAGAAAAAAACATTTAGTCCAAATTGACAGCAGCGCTGTCAGAAATGTTTTGTCCAGGAAAAAGGAGGAATTATGAAAAAATGTCTGACGATCCTGACCCTTACTGCGATTCTTTTCCTTGCCTCATGCACCGGTAAACCCAAGGTCATTGACAGGGACACGCTTCTAATTACGATCGGCGACAAAGACATGAAGAGAGAGATAGGTATAGTCGAAGTCAGGGCTAATTTCTTTTCTTATGAAGGCGAAGATCCCGACACAGCTCTTATGAGGCTCACTCAGGTTATGGACAACCTCGTCGAGATGCATCTTTTGGGTTTAGGAGCTCAGGCAGCAGGCATGCTGAACGACAGTTCAGCAATTTACACGATTGAAATGTCAAGAGAAAACAGCGTTTTAGGCGAGTTGTATTGGCAGGTCGTCATCAACAAAGCCGAAATAGATTCTCTTGAGATAGTCAAATTGTGGGAAGAGACGGGCGAAGAGATATGGTGCAAACATATACTTTTAAACGACAGTGCTCTCGCCGACAGCATATACGAAATACTCTCTCCTGTGTGGGATTCGCCGGAGAGAGACAGCCTTTTCACCGAAATGGTCTCTCTGTTCTCTGAAGACATGGGAACAAAGCCCATAGGAGGCGATCTCGACTATTTCACTAAAGGCAGAATGGTAAAACCTTTTGAAGAAGCCGCTTTTTCCATGTCTGACGGAGAGCTTTCAAAACCCGTCAAAACGGATTTCGGTTGGCATCTTATTTACAGGATTTCCGCCAGAGAGAACATAAGAAGAAGACCTCTCGAGGAATCCTACGCTCAGCTGAAAGCAATGAAACAGCAGGAACTTCAGAGAGAACTCGCGGATAATTACATTGACAGCCTGAAAAAAGCTTTCAATGTTCAGATTCACGAACCGGCTTTGACCGTTCTGCACAAGAAAATGGCTCAAGGCGCTCAGTCGAATCCTTTCGGTCCACCCCCCGTGGAGTTTTCTGACGAAGAGAAATCTTATCTTTTCATATCTTACGGCGATGAAAAAGTGACCCTCGGAGATCTTAAAAATAAAATTGACGAAAGAAAATGGATTCTCCCGTATTTCGCCGAAGACACTTCAATGTTCAGGAAGAATTGCGAAAATATAATGCTGACTGATCTTCTGCTCGCGGCGGCAAAAGAAGCAGGAGTCGACAGGCTCCCAGTGATTGAAAGAAATGTTTACGCGCAGGTGGACAGGACTTATTCCTGGCAATTTATTGAAGATTCCATAAAAAAGAATGTGACTGTCAACGATCAGGACATAGTCCAATACTATGATGAACATCCCGAAGAGTTCACTCTGCCCGAGAGAAGACGAGCGAGAATAATTGAGACCACTACGCTGGACTCCCTGAAAAATGCCGTCCTGCCTCAGTTGCGCAGAGGCGACACCCTCAGGTTCGATACTCTCGCTAAACTTCATTCTATACATTTTTCTTCAAGAAGCGGAGGCAAACTAGGTCTGTTCCCGCAGGGAAGATATCCCGCGTTCGATTCAGTTATATTTTCTATGATGGAGATAGGCGGCATATCAGATGTATTTTCTGCTGACAGCGGACTTTTTGCGGTAGTCATGCTCGAAGAGGTCATACCTGAGACCCTTCTTCCTTTCGAGGATGTCAAAGCCAGAATAGACGGCAATATGAGAATTTCAAAGACAGATTCAGTCAAACTTCTCGTCCTCGAAGACCTGAAAAGCAAATACAAAATCGATACAGTATCGAATTACGAACAGATACTGCAACAAATTATAGGCAACTGACGGGGTGAAAAATTGAAGAAAATTATATTCTGCTTGCTTTTATCGGCTGTCATGATCTCCTGTTCCAAAGGCGCCGGTCAAACCGGCGATCAGACGGGAAAGCCGGATCAGACCAATGAACGTTTTCTGATGGACGACGATACATCTACTATAATAGCCACGGTCAACGGCAAAATTGTAAGATACGCTCCATTCAGATCTTATATGATTTATATGCTCGGAGTGGACCCGGACACATTTCCTGCGGAGATAGTCTCGAGCGTCCTTCAGACTTGGCTTTCGAGAGAAGCTGTTTACGACCTCGGAGTCAAAGAAGGATACGAAAAAGACCCGTCATATATATATATGTCATTTGACGCGACAAGACAGATAGTCTCTCAGATGGTTTTAGAGAGGCTTACCCTTTCCATGCCGGGTGTGACGGAAGGAGAAATAAGGAATGCCTACGATCGCTGGAAAGATGAAATTAAATACGAAAAAACTGTCGTTCTCTATCAGTTTTTCAGCGAACCCATGGCTACAATAGCAAGAGACAAAATTCTCGAAGGGACTCCGGACACTCTTGTACCGAACCTCGTAGGACTCGACACAATTGAGGGTATAAGAAGGCTTTATTCCAATATGGAACTCATCGAAGAGGCTGTAGCCAAACTCAAAACGGGAGAAGTAAGCGAACCATTCAGCGTCGGAGACGGCTACTTCGTTGCTAAAGTGATAAGAGAAAAATATATAGAATCGCCCATGGCTCCATACGATCAGATCAGGCCCTACATAATGTTGTATCTTACCGAGCTCAGCAAATACGATTATCTCAATACTTTTGTTGACACCCTTCTTGCCACGAGCGTGACTATTTATGACGACAGCATAAAATTGAGGTCAGGTAATTGAAAAAGTTTTTCATTTCGGCTTTAATTTTTTCTGTTGCAGGAATGATTTTTTCCTCCAGAGCTGATGAAATATTGGCGGTAATCGAAAAAGAAGCCATAAGCAATTCTGAACTTGACACTTACATTAAAACTTCAGTTCTCTTTATGGGCGGCTCTGAGCTGCCCAATAAGAGGCTTCGAGAAGATTTTGAAAAAGAGAGATACGAGAATTTAATTAACATATCTCTTGTCTTAAATTCAGGTGATACTTCAGGAGTTCTAAACATACCCCCTCAGATGATAGACGAGGAATTCGAGGGGTTATTGTCGGATATGGCGTTGAACATCACTGGAGATTCTTCTTTTACGGATTCAATAGGAGTTTTTTTCGATGAGGCTGGAATTGACTGGCAGCTCGCAAAAGACATAATGTGGAGAGAGTTCTTTTTCAAGGTCGCCTCTGAGAGATACATCTCTTTCAACTATCCCCGCCTTGTCAACACAGGGTCATTTTTCGTCTCTGATTCCATACTAAATGAATTCTACGAAACAGTAAAAGACAGCTTGAGCGTGCCTGTTTCATACGGCTTTTCGAGGATTATTCTCGCTCCTCTTCCATCCGAAAGACAACTCATGGAAGTTAACATGAAAGCAAACACAATATTACAGGCTCTCAACTCCGGCGAGGATTTCAGAAGCCTTGCGTCTTTATACAGCGACGACCCCGACGCCAGATTGAACGGCGGCAATATAGGCGTCGTCAAAAGGGGAGAACTTGAGCCCGAACTTGAGAGGCTGATCTTTTCTATAGAGACTGGAACAATGGGCGTCGCACAGAGCGCCGCCGGCATACATATAATATATGTTCCAACAAAATGGTCTGACAGCGCCAGAGTTTATGAAATTTTTCTTTCCCTTCTTCCAACATACCAGGATACACTGAAAACTTTGGCAGACGTAGATACCGTCATGTCGATGCTCGAAAGTGGTGTCGATTTCAGAGATGTTGCGAGGATATATTCCCAGGATCCATACACAAAAGACGACGGGGGCTATCTCGGAGATGTCCCCGCGGATTCGCTTGATTTTTCTGTCAGGGGTATTCTCAACATGCTAGAACCCGGCGAATACACAGACCCCATACCTTCGCCCTTCGGATTCATACTCATACGGCTTGATGAAGTCGAGATGGGCGAACCCCAGACTTTTGAAGAAGTCAAGGAACAGCTCACAGAACTATATATTTTCAAGGAAAGGCAGAAAGCTGTAGAAATCTGGCTTGCAAAGATCAAATCGCAGGTCTATTTCGAAGAAAGACGCAGATGAGAATTGACATCTTTCTCGATTCGGTCTGCCTTTACAAAAGCAGAACGATGTCGGCGAAAGCGTGTCAGGAAGGTTTTGTCAAATTAAACGGATCTAAAGTAAAACCTTCAAAAGAAGTAAAAGAGAAAGACATAATCGAAATTGAGAGGTTTTCAAAATCTGAAAAGTATTTGATAACTACTCTTCCCTTTAAGAATGTAAAAAAAAGTGAAATCTCTAAATACATTCAGGATCTTACTAAAAACTCAGAAGAAACAAATTGACAAATTATTTGTCGAGGTGTATTACCCTCTAAAGGGGGGTTCTTTTATTTTTTTTCTTATAAAAGGAGGAGAGATGAAGAAGTTTATATCAGTTCTAGCTCTTTTAATTCCTTTATCTTTGATAGCGGAAGTGTATGACCTCACGCCTTCGCAGACGCAGATGAACGTAACATATTCAAACTTTTCGTCTGTCGGGCTGAGAGCTGAATTCAATTCCGTCGAACTGTCAAAAAAACTTGAAAACGGACAGTTTTACACATCAGTTGGAATCCAAAACACGCACCCGTCCGGAGAACTCGGTCAGCCCAACATTCCTGTAATCAGAAGGCTTGTTGAAATTCCCTCCGGAGCCTCGGTTTCTCTCAACGCCTTTCCGTCCGGAGAAAAAGAAATCTTTTTGACAAGCAGGATTTATCCCAATCAGCCTTCACTTGTAAAAATTCCGGGAAGTGAAAGAGTTTTCGAGATAGACAACTCGGCTTATACAGAGAATCTGGTTTACGGGAACGAACCCGCTAGAATAGTTGACGAGGGTTATATAAGAGGCCACAGGTTTGTTACAGTAGAAGTCTATCCTGTCCGTTATGAACCGGCTACAGGAAGCCTCACTCTTCGTGAGAATGTTGACATCGAAATCTTGCTCAACGGATCTGATGTCCCTCTCACTAGATTGAACTATGAAAGATATTACACAAAACCTCATGAAGCATACATCAGGAAAGCCATGCTAAACGCTTTCTCATACGGCAATATTGATTACCCGTCTTTGCCTATAGAATATCTTATAATCGTTCCAGATGCCCTTGCTCCCAATCTCAGCAGTTTTGTCGAATGGAAAGAACGCAAGGGATATAACGTGACTGTCGCTTTGAAATCACAGGTGGGAACTACTAACACAGCCATTAAAAATTACATTCAGAATGCATATAATAACTGGCCGGTGCCGCCCGCTTTCGTCCTTCTCATCGGAGACGACGATATGCCGGCTTACACAGGAGCATATTCGAGTTCCATAACTGATCATCCCTACGGACAGCTTCATGGAGGAGACCTGTTTCACGACGTTTGGCTCGGAAGATTTTCCGTGGCAAACGCGACACAGCTGAACAACATTGTAAACAAAACTCTTCTCTATGAAAAGCCGAGCCTATGGACTCAGGGCAACGCTTGGTGCAAAAAAGCCGTCTTCATGGCGAGCACCGACAATCACTCTATTTCCGAAGGATCTCACAGATACGTCATACAGACATACCTTGGTCCTGCCGGTTTTATCTGCGATTCCCTTTGGTCTTATTACGGAGCGACCACGGGACAAGTCAGCGCCGCTTTCAACGACGGACGTTCCTGGGGAATTTATTCAGGACACGGCAGTTCGACGAGTTGGGCAGACGGTCCTTCCTTTTCACAGGCAAACGTCAACGCCCTGACCAACATAAGCGAATATCCTATTGTCATGAGCTACGCTTGCAATACGGGGCAGTGGTCAGTCGCCGAATGTTTCGCTGAAACATGGATAAGAGCGGGTGACAAGGGATCTGTGAGTTTTTGGGCATCCGCGCCTTCTTCTTACTGGACTGAAGACGATACCCTGGAAAGATGGGTTTTCCACGCCATATTCGATTCCACAGTGACATGGCAGAGGGCATTCTACGATTACGGACTCCTCGGTGTCTATCATCTCGGATCGAGAGTTCAGTATTATTACGACGCCTACAACCTGTTCGGCGACCCTTCCATAGACGGATGGACGGACTACCCCAATGCTTTGACTGTCAACCACCCTGCGACAATACCGGTTGGCGGAATTGACGTTCAATTCACTGTCAATACCGCGAAAGCGCCGGCAAGGAACGCTCTCGTGGCTCTCAAGACAGGAGATTCTACTTGGACAGCTTATACCAACGCTTCGGGTTCAGCGACAGTTCACGTCTTCAACCAGAGCCCTTGTTCTTTACTCGTCACTATAACAGGTCACAACCTCAATCCCTATACGGGCACCATTTATGTAATCTCGAGCGGAGCTTATGTCAGCTATCTCAGATACATTCCTGCAGGCAACGGGCAGATCAACCCCGGCCAGACCTATAATTTGAGCGTGTGGGTCAAAAACTGGGGGACACAGACAGCCCACAGCGTAGTTGGCACATTGACCTCTTCAGACCCGAATATAACGATAAATCAAAACACTGTAAATTACGGAAATATAAACTCAGGCGATTCTACTGCCGGTTCTTCCCAGTTCAACGTCACAATTGCGGGAGGTCTGCAAGACGGTTATTCGATACCGATGACACTGACCATAGCGGCAACTGAAAGCACTTGGGTTAGCAATTTCAACCTCGCCGTCAACGCGCCTGTCATGGCAGTCAAAGGCTATTACGGACCCTCCGAACTTATGCCTGGTGACACTGTTTTTATAAGCCCATATTTTAATAACACAGGCAGTGGAACTGCAACTAGTGTTCAGACACATCTTCGCTCAATCAGCAAGGATCCATATATAACAATACTCGACTCGACTGAAAATTGCTCTCAGCTCAATCCCGGAGACAGCGTCAGGTTGAACAACGCATACAGAATCGCTGTGTCTCCTTCATGTCCGACTCCGTATTTCCCTGAATTTGAATTTTTCGTTCAAAGCGCCGGAGGTTATGTCTTCGCAGATTCGTTCTCGCTCGGCGTCGGTTCGGTTGTGTTCAACGAGGATTTTGAGGGGACAAACACATGGACATACACGGGGACCACCTGCTGG
>JAFGIG010000132.1 GCA_016929715.1 Caldifarciminota bacterium | reverse complement strand
CCTGAACTCCGTTGACGACATACCAGCTTGTAGTTATAACATTTTCAGTAAAATTGCCGCTCCCGTCATTTGAAAACCAGCTTATCTTGTTTTGACCCGATGATACTATATCGATTGTTCCATTCTGATCCAAATCAACGGCATCCACTGCTCTCGGATGCGAATAGTTATCGGCTATAAGATGTGCAGTGAAGTTCTGATTTCCGTCGTTTTCGAGCCATTTTATGTGATTGTTGAGATAAGAAGAATATATTATGTCCGTAAACCCGTCTGTGTTTAGGTCAACACCTTTTACTGAAATTGCTCCCCCTAAATTCTGAAAAAGTATATGTTCTTCGAACAGCGCTTCAGCGCTGATTGACAAAGCCCACAGGGCAGACAAAGACAGAAACACTACAAAAGATTTCACTTTTTCCCTCCTCATGGTTACAAGAGTAAATACATTTAACATATGTATATTATAAATACATATGTATATTTGTCAAGTTTATTATTAAAAGGATTCTAATCTGACCCAGAAAATTTCTTTTTATATGAGGAAAAATTACAACTATAATATAAAAATGCTGTTTAATTAATATTTTTCCAGGGAGTTTAAGAACAAAGGTTTGATTGAGTGAGCGGAATAAAAAAAAATACAGGACTTGCGATAAAATACACCTTATTCGCTGCGGCGGCGACAGCCCTGAATATTATGGTTCAGAGAGTTGTATTTATTTTTAATCCTTCAATCTGGGTTGCTATGGCTGCCGGCACAACTGCAGGGCTGATGCTTAAATATATTCTCGACAAAAAATACATTTTTTATTACAGGACCAAATCCTTTTCGCATGACATCAGAAAATTTATCTTATACAGTTTTTTAGGGGGGCTCACTACTTTATTGTTCTGGTCAGTAGAGCTGTTTTTTGAATATTGTGTGAGTATTACCGCCTCAAAATACATCGGGGCTTTAGTGGGACTCAGCGCAGGATACACGATAAAATATTTTCTCGACAAAAAATTCGTTTTTCTTGACTAGTTTCAATACAGATGTTTTTTCTTTATCCCCTTCTCAGGTGAAAATATATATAGATGCAATTCCCTAAAAAGACATATCATGTCAGAGAAAAAATTTCCCAATGACCTTTATTAGGGTATAGGAAAAAGTTAAAAAGAAAAAAGAAACCACCATCGCGGCAATGCCTTCTGCTATGCCAAATGTCGGTAGAAGTTTGAAAAATATTCCAATGACCGTGATTTCGCCGGCAACAAGCGATGTAATAACCGGTATTTTACCGATTCGCTTGAAATACAAAGCGCAGAATACGGACGGAAATGCGGCGGCGAGAGCTGAAAAAGTCGTACCTACGAGAAAATTAAATATCGCTGTTTGTGAACTTACCCCCACGAGTGACATTAGGCATACTGCAAGGCAAATGAAAAAAGTGAAAATTTTTCCCACGGCGATTTGGTTTTTAGTTCTAAAAAGGTCTTTTGCGAGCATTGTTGAAACTGAAAGAAGCTGAGAGTCCGCAGTGGACATCAAAGCCGCCAGAGCTCCCGTCATCGTGAGTATATAGATAAATTTAGGGGCATATGTTTCTACCATGGTCGGAAGAACGGTATCCGGAGAGGTGAATGAAATAAGAGTTCCTCTTGCCCAAACGCCGATAAGGACAGGAGGGAGAAAAAGAAAACCGACAAGAAAAGGATACAGCCATACAGAGGTCTTCAAAGCCCTAGTGTTTTTTGCGGCAAAAAAACGGCTGAAAATATGAGGGAAAAGCGGATTGACAAAAGTCCAGAGCATGATTAACGTGATCCATTTGACCTCTGTGAAAAAATTTTCAGGACCTGGTCTTGAAAAATGTAGAGGTGAAATAGAAAAAGCGGACTGTCCGGCGGTGCTTGATCCTCCCAGAGACTTCATGACGAAAAAGGCCGCAGCGGCCATCGCCACTGTCATGAAGATTCCCTGAAATACGTCTGTCCAAGCAGTCCCTCTCATCCCTCCGAGGACAACTGTTGCCCCTATTAAAAATACTGAGAGGCACGCTCCTTCCCTGACGAGGTCAAACCCCAGAACAGATGAAAGGATTATGCCTCCTCCCAAAGCCTGTGTGTATATATATGGCAGAGTCGAAATTACCATAACTGACAAGAGTAATTTTCTAAGCAGAGGGCTGTTGAATTCACCGCCCACAAGTTCAGGCAGTGTCATGTAGTTTTTTTCTTTGCCGAGCTTCCATGCCTTTTTTCCTATAAAGTAGAAAGAGAACGGGACCAAAGAAGTCCCGATGGCCATTATACCGTATTGTCCAAATCCGTATTTCCACGCAGCTCCAGCAAAACCAAGAAAGAAAAAAGCTGAAAAATTAGTTGCCGCTAAAGTAAAAAATAGAACTAAACCGCCGAAGGATCTTCCCGCGATAAAATATTCAAGCGGAGATGAAGCTGTTTTCTTCTTAGCAAAGACCGAGATCAGGAAGATAACGAAAAAGTATAGTGCAATGGCAGAGTAATTCATGCTTGGTCATCCTCGTGGCTTACAAGAAAAAAAAGAACCGGAACAAGGGAAAAAACGAGAAGAGCATCCCAATATATCCATGATGGTATTCCGAAAATAATTTTTGTTGTTTTTTCCCAATTCCAGAAATCAAAAGCAAGAAGAATATAAGCCGACCAAATGATAGACCAGAAAAAGAATTTTTTTTTCATATCCACCTCTTTAGATTTTTTGAGCCTTTTCCTGGATTGATCCGGCTGGGAAAGACAAAACAATGCCGGAGATATTTTTGTTTTTACAATGTCAGGAAGGTTTTGTCAATGAAGTTTGATTTATTCAGGACTTAGGGATAGAATAACCTAGAAGTTCGCATAGGAAATACATGAAAGGGATGATTTTGAGAGTTTTAGTTTTGACGTTGGCTCTGGTTCTTTTGTGCATAACCCTTACAGACACTTTTTGTGGAAAGGCTTCTATGAACGCCGAAATGATTAGACTTCCCGAACCGGTTTTTGACGGTGGAACATCTTTTGAAAGAGCCGCATTCGAAAGACGTTCAGTGAGAAGTTTTTCCGATAAGCCCATGGACTTGTTTCAACTCTCACAAATCTTGTGGGCAGCTCAGGGGATTTCAGATACTTTGAAAAACTTTAGAACCATCCCATCGGCAGGGGCGATTTATCCGCTTGAATTGTATGTTTTCTCAGGGAATGTCGAAGGACTTGAACCCGGGATCTATAAATATCTTCCCGAGGAGAACGCGCTTTTTACCTTCATTAGCGAAGACAAAAGAGACGAACTCTCTTTTTCATGTCACAATCAAAGATTTATAAGAGAGGCTCCTGTTGTTTTGCTCGTGACAGGCGTCGAGTCAAGAACAAGATCAAGATACGGAAGCAGAGCCGAAAGATATGTGTTCATGGAAGCAGGGCACCTCGGTCAGAATGTCAGCCTTCAAGCGGTGACATTGGGTTTGTCGAGCGTCATGATCGGAGCTTTTGACGACCTAAAAGTCGCCGGAATTATGGATTTTGATAATGCAGAAATTCCGCTATATGTAATACCTCTGGGATATCGAAAATGAATGAAGAGATAAACGGAATACTTCCTGATTTTGCCTTTGCAGATATTGAAGAACAATATAAAACAGTGGAGAAGCGATGAAAAAAATTTTAATTTATTCATGTATCATAGTGATTCTCGTCCTTCTCTTTTTAAGATTCGTGTCATGTTGAGGCGATAATGCTAAAAAAATATTCTCTCTTCGTGACTGTCGCTCTTTCCATTTCAGTGATAGCTATAATCGTTCTGTTGTCTGTGGTTTTCAAATCCCCCGGGGAAAAAAAAGTGGTTTCCACGCTTGAGATTCTTCGTTCAGAACAGCTTGTTTTTCTAGTTACAGACAAGATAGTTACGCAGGTCATTGTTCATGTGGACAATAGCCATTGGCTGACCGGCACCGACAGAGCGCTTTTATACACAATCGTGACAATTTATTACGGCGTAGATCTGAAAAAACTAACTGAGGACGATCTCGAAAGAAGGGGAGACACTGTCTTTGTAGATGTTCCGGAGCCTCAAATTCTCGATATATCAGTTGACTTGAAAAATATTCAGGTCTTTGAAAGCAAATCGGGATTGGTCAGACTCGTGGATTTGCTCAAAGGTGAGAACACTGTTTTAGATCTTCTCACAGAATTCGAAATTTCTTCGAGGAAACTCGCTGAAGACGCCCAGATGTTTCCATCGCGAGAGAAATTACTCTCCAACCTGAATTCTTTCGCACCGTTATTCTCGGAACAAACAGGCCTGATTATAATTTTCAGATAAGATTTTAGTTCAGCTCAAGTATAATCTTCAAAATACTTTAAACCATAGCTCTTTTGGTGTTAATATTTACATGAAAGAGGGTTGGAATTTTGTTATTATTTGCATGGGAGGATTTGACGTGAATGACGATTGCACTAAACACATACAGAATTTTATTGATCTTGGTTTGACAGAAAGAGAAGCCAAGGTCTACCTGACGCTTCTCACAATGAAGAATTTTACTCCCTCTGAGTTACAAAACAGGGTCAATATAACCCGGACTAAAATTTACGAAGTCCTTCAAAAAATGGTCGACAGGGGTATATGCACTGAAAAAACAGTGGGAAAGAAGAAATATTACGAAGCTGTTGAACCATCAGTGGCATTCGAGAGAGTTTTTGAAACATACAGCAGAGAATGCAGAGAGCTGATAGAGAAAAAAATCGGAATAGTCAGAAGTTTGATAGAGGAACTTTCACCCGTATACAACGAATGCAAAGAAATAGAAAATCCTCTAGATTTCATAGAAGTGATTAAAGATAAAAAACAAAACCAGAAAAAATACCTCATGTTGATTCAGGAATCGAAAACGGAGATTCTGACATTCAATAAAGGTCCTTACGTCTGTGACAATCCTGCCAGGTTATCCGAACAGAAACAGGAGGAAACGGCTTTTCTCAGCAGAGGAGGCATTTGCAGGAATATATATGAAAAAGACGAACTCAGAATCCATGAATGGCTTTCAGATTACATAAAGATACAGAAAGATTCAGGTCAGCAGGCTAAAGTGGTCGATTCACTGCCTATTAAAATGGTTGTTTTCGACTCTTCAAAAGTTGTTTTTCCTCTTCAGCAGTCAATCGACAAGATAAATAAAATTACATCCGTATATATTCAACACAGAGAACTCGCGGAGGCGAGCAAAATGCTGTTTGAAGATATATGGGAAAAAGCGGAGACTTTTAGATAGGTTCTTCCTGCCCTTTCAGGTGTTTTTTAACAGCCTCCAGAACTGTTTGTCTTTCAGCTCCGGCAAATCTGATGTAAATTCCGCGAAAAGTCTCCAGTCTTGACGGCTTTGTAAACGGGCTTATCAAAATTCCGTTTTTGTCGGTATAAAATGATCTCAACTGAACCCATTGTTTCTGGATCTTCACTGGACCGATTTTTTTCCATACAAAATCTTTGTCCAAACCGTATTTTACGGGTAAGAAAAACTCGGATACATAGACAAAAACGCAAAAAGTCAATATAGAGGCGACAACAATGCTCGGCAATATCATAAAAGACAATGCCCATACAGCCGCGAGAACTGCAACTGCAAAGACCGTCAAAAAAGGTTTTTCTGCCGCCAGCCATCCGCTCCAGATAAGACTGTTTTCTTCAGGCATTGAATTCCTCATGTAATTTTTGCCAGATTTCGTCAAGTGAAATGGATATAATTTTGGTCTTTCCGAAAACTGGCATGAAATTCGTGTCTCCATTCCATCTTGGAACTACGTGCATGTGGAAGTGTCCCGGTATTCCTGCTCCGGCAACTCTGCCAATGTTGGCTCCAATGTTGAATCCGTCCGGATCAAGTTTCTTTTTCATCAGATTTATAAGTTTTTTCAGACAGAGAATGATGTCTGCCGCCTCTTCTGCAGAGAGATTTTCGAAAGACCCTTCATGCCTGAGGGGAGCGACCATAGCGTGACCCGAATTGTAAGGAAATAGATTCAATATAATCAATGATTCGGATGTCTTGTGCAGTCGGTATACTTTATGTGGATCCTCTTCCTCTGCCGCTTTGCAGAATATGCAACCAGTTGTGTTGTCTACATTGGAAATATAACCGCTCCTCCAAGGAGCCCATAAAAAATCCATATTATATAGAATATTAAAAAAAAACAAAGGTCAAGTGGAGATTGAGAAAAATTTGCTGCATTGATTCCGGATTCATTTTTTGTTAGTCTCAGAACATGGTTTTTTTGGACGATAATGAAATATTTGATTTGCTTCACAGATTGATCTGTTTTGAAATCAGCCTGCATCCGAATCTCAATGAAAGGGACCTGTGCAAATTCATATTTCAGGCTTCATTCGGAGCAGATCATATCCTTGAGAACAGAGAGAAATATTTCGAAGAACTTATCAACGAATTTAACGCCATAGACAGTAAAGCTAACCCGAATTTTCCCCTTGTTCAATCAATAGATCCTCAAAACAGAGTTTACAGGCTTCATCTGGCTCCACTGAAAAGAACAGGCTCTGACGCAATGTCGATTCTTCATTCACTTCTCAAGCAAGAGTTTAAGCACGGAGACAAAAAATATTTTATAGGCTTGAAAAAGGCGTTAAAAAAATTTGCCTCCGAAAAGTTTAACCGTTTTGACGCCGGTATTATTGAGGATTTCTGTGAAGGGAAAAGCCTTTTAAGGCACTCTGATGGCTACGGGTTCGCGTCATACAGAGTGCTAAATGATATATGGGATCCTGTTTTTTTAATACTTAAAAATATTCATAAAAAGGGAGGATAAGTGATAGCCGCTTGTGTTTTCGTAAAGGTAAAAAAGGAGTTCATAGAAGAATTTTCGGCATTGACATCTGAAAATCACAAAAAATCCATAGAGGAGGAAGGCAACTTAAGATTTGATTTTCTCCAAAAAACAGATGACCCGACTGAATTTTTACTTTTTGAAGTGTATTCTTCCGAGAAAGCTGCTCTTAGGCACAAAGATACAGAGCATTATCTTTTATGGAAGAAAACAGTTGAGGATATGATGGAAAAACCGAGGGCATCTATGAAATATCGGACTATTTTGCCGAAAGAAGAGGAAAAATGGAAAACACAGCGGAGTTTTTAAGAAATTTTTTCAGCACAGAAAATGTAAAAAAACATTCATTCAGCAATCTTTCTTTACCTAAAAAAGTCTGTTTGGGAGAAGGCTCGTTTGATGAATTGGAAAAAAATCTATCTTTATTCGGAAAAAAGGTTTTTCTTGTCACAGGATCGCAGTCATTCTGCAAATCAGACTATTTCACAAGAATGACGAAAATAATGGCTGAATCTGAAATTAAATATTGTCATGTGAAGATACCCTCAGAACCTACTGTCGAAATGATTGACTTTATAAGAGGCCAGCACAAAAAACAAAGAATTGACGCCGTTATCGCTGTGGGAGGGGGAAGTGTTCTCGACGCTGGAAAAGCCATTTCGGCGCTTATTTATGAGACTGAACCTGCGAGGTGTTTTCTCGAAAATCTCAAGGATCCAAAAAAACTCAGCGAAAAAAAAATACCATTTATAGCTGTGCCGACCACTTCCGGCACAGGCAGCGAAGCGACAAAAAACGCAGTATTGTCCATCCCGGATCTTAAGATCAAAGCTTCTTTGAGGGACGAAGTTATTATACCGGATGTCGCAATTATAGATCCTCTCCTTACATACAGCCTTTCCGAGAGGACTGCATTTTCGAGCGGGATGGACGCGCTCACTCAGCTTGCTGAGTCTTTTATATCTGTAAAATCCTGTAAAGAAACAGATTTTCTCGCGGGAGAGGGCTTCAGGCGAGCTTTTGCCGCATTAAAAGATTTGACACATGATTTTTGTGACAAAAATGCGAAAAATGAAATGTCATTGTGCGCTTTTATTTCGGGAATAACTCTTGCCAACGCGGGTCTCGGACCTGTGCACGGATTCGCCGCGGTGATAGGAGGCATGTTCGACGTTCCTCACGGTATTATTTGCGCAAACCTTCTTCGCCCTTGCCTGAAGAAGACGTGGAATCTATGCAGAGAGAATAAAAACGAAAAAGCTTTGGATAAATTCCGCAAACTGGCGGGATTTTCGGAAAATTCCGATTGCTTAATTGAAGAAGAAATACTGTTTGAAAATCTCGAAAAACTTTTGAGTAAAACAGGCCTCGAAAAACTTGAAAGTTGCGGCGTAAAAGAAGAGAATTTCAGAAGGTTATCCCAAATGACATCCGTAAAAAATAATCCAAGCGATATATCCGTTGAAGGGATGATGGAAATACTCGGCGAAGAAAAAAACAGAAGTTGAATTTGCCTGAGTTCGCTTTATTTGTTATCATTCCTTGAGGATTTTATGGCGCTTTCTACTGTAAACAAATTAATAAGCCTTTTTCAGGATTCTTTTGAGAAATTGAACGTAGAAGTCCCGGAATCGAGCGACGAAAAACTCGCTTTTCTGGTTCATTACGCGATGACAGGCCAAAATAGGAATTTTCATACACCAGATCATGTTTTTAAGATATGCGAAGATATGAAACCTATTCAAGTGCTTGCCGGGCTTTTTCACGATATTGTCTATTACCAGATTGATCAGGGATTCCCTGCCGCTCTCAAGGATAATTTACTCGATTTTGTCGATACGGATGAAAACGGCATAACCATTAAGAAAAAATTCAAAGACGAAAACGCCAAGATGGTTCTTGATGTTTTCGGATTTTCAAACAGCCAAAAGCTTTCGACTTTTCAGGGAATGAATGAATTTCTCAGCGCTATTACGGCAGTCAAGGAACTTGAAAAAACACTCCATTTCAAACATCTTCTCGCGATCGCTTGCTGTATTGAGGGGACGATACCTTTCAGAGACACAGACTCGGAAGGTAAATCCTGTTTTGATAGACTGAAAGAAAGACTCAGCGATATCAGCAAGAGAAATAAGCTCGATCTTTCTGATGAAGAGGAGAACGAAATTCTCAGGATGTCGGTTGAAATGGGCAATAAAGACGTCGAAAATTTCGCATACGAAGACATCGCTAAATTTCTCGATTGCACATGGGAACTGTTGCCTGAAACAAATCCTATTCTCTGGGCGGACAGGATATATTCCATAAAGAATTACAGAAAAGCATTGATGAAAATGCAAATTTTTATGGAAAAATTGGATCCGGTCACTATATTTCATCAATTCGCCGGTACTCCGGACGATGAAACATTCGGGAGAATGAACAAACAAGCCGAGAAAAATATTAATATTGCGAGGGAATACCTCGGAATTAAACTGCTTTCGACAGGGATAATCGAGGCATTGGCTCTCAGCACTGGCGGGGATTCTCCGATTTCAATGTTTCTCGGCGATGTCAGGGAATTCAATCTTGGAAACGTCGAAAGAGCCGAAGATCACCTGCCGCAGACTCCTCTGAACAAAGACGTCAAACACAACTACGTAGTTCTTGCGCTTTTGGAGACAGGAAGGTCTCGTGAAACTATTTTCGATATGAGAAACTCTCCTTTCTCCTCATTTTTGTATAAATCCCTTGGGAAGGACAAATGCCTTGAATACCTCGGCATGGCAAAACAGATGTTCAACGGGGAAATGGGTTCAGACGATTTCCTCCAAAAAATCGACAAAGACACGGTTTCGGTTTTTGCTAAAGCCTGTTCAGAGATTGCTATTACTAGAAGAAGGGAACTAAAAGCGTTTTTCTGAGAATAAAAGCATTGATATAAATCTTAAAATATGGAGATATGTATGCTTTTTTTTTCAGTTATTCTTTTGGTTGATCTCATCACCGGTCAAAATCCCCAGTATTGGGAAAACGGAATTTTTCAGACAGCGCACAGAACCGTAGAAATACAAGGCTATTACGAGATGATGTCCGGTTCGAGAATTTATTATCCTGAATCATTGGGATCCATTCCGCAAAGCGCTGTGCCCTGTCCAGTGATAGTTTTTGGTCACGGTTTTCAAATGGGTATTGATAGATACTACAGCTACGGAGAGCATCTTGCGAGCTGGGGTTTTGTAGTCGTCATCCCAACAATTTCGAACCCCTTTCTGGTGCCCGAACACTTCACGAGAGCGCGTTCCATGGTCGACGCTGCGAGATTTGTCTCTTCTCTAAATGATTCAGCGGGAGACGATTTTTATCAAAAGCTTGAAGCGTCAAAATGGGGTTTTGCAGGTCACAGCATGGGTGGAGGAATAGCCCTGCTTGCATCCGATACATTTGGTTTAATTGATACCCTTAGGGCAGTAGTCTCTGTAGCTTCTCCTCAGACAACACCCGCGACAAATCCTCAGAACCTCAACGTCCCAAAAATGATTTTAACGGGAGGAGTAGACAATATTGCCCCTTGGGATGAAGTCAGGGCGGCATACTGGTCCGGATCGCCGCCTCCGGGTTGTTTCGCGGTGATTACAGGCGCAAATCACGGATATTTCATGGATTATTCGTATTTTTGGGAAAACGGGGGAACAGCAACAATAACGAGAGAACAACAGCAGATAACGACTAAAAAGTTTATGACAGCTTATTTTGAAAGGTATCTGCACTCAGATCAAAGCGCTTGGAATTATCTTTTCTGTTATGGAGATTCATTTTTAGGTTCTCCTGGGTTTGATCTAGCTGAGGTCAATATAGACCCTCTAGGAATTTCAGAGAAAGAAGCTGTATTTTCAGGAAACCGTCCAATAATAGCGGTTCCTAATCCATTTATTTTTGGATGTTTTCTCTCATCGCCAGACGGCTTTGAAATAGAAATTTATTCTCTTGACGGCAGATTACAAAAGTCTGTCAATTCCGACCAGGCATGGATTCCTGACGCATCTGTCGAACCCGGGGTTTATTTTGCTGTAGTTCAGGGACAAATTGCACTAAAACTCGTCTATATCAGATAGAATCTGATGAAGGAATTCTACAAAATATACATTTTAACGGCTTTTTGGTATTCTTTCCTGCGTATTGTTTGGGTGTCTTTTTTTGTTTTTTGCATTTATTCTCTTTTATTTTCTGTTCAAAACGCGATGCTTTCAGTACTTTTGTTTTCTGTATTTTTCGGTATAGTTTTTGTGGCATTAAAAAAAGGGAATATTCCGTCTGAATTGGACCGCTTGGCCGGAGCAAAAGGTCTGATTAAAGCCTCTCACGAATTTTGCACAAAAAACATTCCCGGATCCCTGGAACTCAAAGAAAAAACAGCCCAATCCTGTATTTTGTTGCTTAAAGAAAACGGCATCCTAAAAAGAAAATTGCTGGATATATTCAGTGTTTGCGTTATAGCAGCGGTTTTAGTTTTTGTTCCGAGATTTGCCGACCAAAAATATTTCAAAATGCCAGAAGTCAGACCTTCGGGAGATACCGCTGTTTTTTGGGGCGAGGATATGCTTTTTTCTGCTTTTCCCGCTCAAAAAGAAATGCAGCTCTTTGTTATGACTGGTCAAAAAGAATTGAAAAGTTATTTTTCAGGAGATACTTTTTACGCTCTTCTTGAAAGCCCCGAAAGAAAAACGGATTTTGTCATAATAATGAACTCCGACACTCTTGCGTCCGGTTCGGTAGACGTTTTTTCCCCTCCGTTTGAATGCGTTCGCGTAATGCTCAAATTGCCGCCTTATATTGCCGAAGCGGAATACCCCATTGAATATAGGGAAAGATACGATGTCCCGAAGGGCAGTTTGATTTCTTTTGAAATTTACAGCCGGGCAGACATAATTTCATGGAGAACTTCAGACGCTTGTGTTATTGGGGATAAAACAGACAACAGCGCTGTCCTCATATTCAGGGCTGAAAAAGAGTCGGATTTTTTCATTGAAGGCGTATCTGTCCTGAAAGATACCTTGAGGATGGATATTTTTGTTGGAGTTGTCGAAGATTCTCCTCCGGAGTGTAAAATCATAGATCCCGTAGAGAAAACATTTTCAGCCCAATGCAATTCAGATATGAACATTAAAATCGCCGCTAAAGACGATCACGGACTGACATACGCAGGGCTATATATTTCCCGGAAAAGCGTAAGAAACCTGCTTCAAGAAATATCTCTCGAAGGAAAAGGACCAGTCGCTATCGATTTTTGCGTTTCACCCGATATATCCTTTATGATGCCCGGTGACACCGCGTTTATATATGCGCTTGTCATGGACAACAATCCGAATCGCGGGACAAGCTTTTCCGACACCATTTTTCTCATAATGCCCTCATTGTATGAAATATTCGCCTCCTCTGATTCCGCCGAAACCCGAAATATAGACAGGACAAAATCTTTCAGGGAAAGAGGGACTCAATTATTCAGGGATATGGAGATTCTGGAACAAAGGCTGAGGCTTGCCGACTCTCTGTCGGATTCGGATGAGGAGAGTTTCAGGGATTTGATTGAGGAACACAAAAAATTTCTCGACGATATGTCAGGATCTCTTGAAGAAATGAGAAATTATTTCAACGCGTCCATGGAGACTTATTATTTTGACAGCCTTTTCCTCCAAAAAACTTTTGAAATCGCAAAACTTTACGATGAAGTATTGGATGAGGATACAAAAAACGCTTTTGAAAAACTCTACGAATTCGCTCAAAATGCCGATGAAGAAAGAATTAGGGAAGTTCTCGAAAGATTGAAAAATAAAAATGAAGATTTACTTGAGTCCCTTGAAAGAACTCTGAATCTGCTTAAAAGACTGGAACTTGAAAAAAAACTCGAAGAACTCGCGAGAAGATCTTTTGAGACTGCTGATGCCTCCACAGGCATAGATGAAACCGATAATCAGAGAGCTTCAAGGCAGTTATCGGCTCTTAATGAAGAAATAGAATCCATACTTAAAGAGATTTCTGAACTCAACAGGGACCTGATGACGGAAAATGTATTCAGTGAAATTCAAAAAGCCGAAAATGAAGGAGAAGCGGCTCTAAAAGAGATAGATAAAATGGATGGATCAGCCCATTCATCGTCTGAACTGACTGCCCGTCTCTCCTCAATGTCCGGGCACCTTCTTAGCTCATCAAGGATGATGTCTGGTTTTCGCAGAAGCGAAGCTTCCGCTCTTACTGAGGAAATGAAAAGATGCATGCTTGGGATTTCCGAGCTCGAAGAGAGCATTCACTTAAACCAAAGACCCTCTTTGTTTTCCTCCGCCTCTTTCGCTTCATGCATAAGGTCAAAAAATATTATCGATTCACTTTCCGGGTTGACTTCTCTTATAGATAGAGACCTCGGCAGAATACTTTCTGAAATGGAGAGAGAATTGAAGAAACCGGAATATGTGGGTAAACATCTGAGAGTTATGAAACTGGCTAACGACGCATACAATTCGCTTGAAAGAATGAATAGAATAATGGAAAACTCGATTTCTTCGGGAGGCAGTTCCGGAATGATGGAAGCGTTGTCCGATCTGGCGGGAGAACAAGCTCAAATGAACAATTCTTTGATGCAGGCGTTTGGAAATCAGGGCATGAATGGACAAAAACTCGCCGAGATGGCTGCTTATCAGAGGGCTATTTCACAAAAACTAACCAGGATGTCCGGTTCCAGCGGATCAAGCGCAAGAATTCTTTCCGAACTCGAAGAGATAGCCAGACAAATGGAACTTTCCGCTGATGCAATTGAAAGCGGAGAAATTTCAAGAGAACTCATACAAAGACAAAGGGGAATACTGCAAAGACTCTTGCAGAGCCAGAGAGCTTTGAGAGAACAGCAAACTAGACCTTTCAGGAGCGCTCAAAGACCGGAAAATGATTATATTTATCCATTTGTAACCGGCATAGACAATTTCATTCAAAGAGAAGAATTTTCCAAAAACATTCAATTTTCGCCTGTTTATGGTTCTGAAATCGAGCAATTCTGGATTCACCTGCTGACAAGGTATTATGATGCAGGTTTTTAACCCCTTTTTGTTTATTTTCTGTTTTTCAATCCGATCGCTGCCGGCTTCGGTTATATCCGAAGGTGACAGTATATACAAGATAAACGGAATACAGAAAGCCATTGAATATTTCAGCGGCCTTGCGGTCGCAACGGACGATGTTCTTTTCAACGACATAAAACGGAGAATATCTTATCTGACTGAACTTAAAAATATGGGCGAATGGGGAGACAGCATCGCAAAAATTGACTGGAGTTCCCAGGTATCCGAAGAGCTGTTCGATGGGATGTTGTCCCATAATCCGCCGGTAAATGTCGCGTCGGTAATTTACGCAAAAAAAGCTTATTATCTTTTTAGAGAAGGCGAAATATCTCTTTCAACGGATTGTTACCTGAATAGCGGAGGACCTGAAAACATGCTCAAAGCCGCGATCATTCTCTATGATAGAGACCCAGAAGCGGCTAAAAATATTTTTCTGGAAATAGTCAGGAAATACTCTTATACTTTTGAAGCTGACATAAGCAGAGTTTACATGGAGGATATGTATTAAAGAACAATGGCAGAATAAAATCCTGATTCTTGGTCTTTTCGGCCTTCTTTTGTGGACTGTAAGAGACGTCCTTTCGCCTCCTATCGTCGCATTGCTGACAATCGTTTTGCTTTTGCCTCAGAGAAAATCACAATGGATAAAACCGTTTCTTTTTCTTTCTTTCGCTGTGATAATTTTATGGATTTTTCTGAAAATAAAAATAGTCATCCTCCCATTCATATTCGCATTCATACTCGCTTACGTTATATACCCTCTTGTCAAAAAGCTCGAATCATTAAAAGTGCCGAAAATTCTCGCGATTGCTGCGGCGGAATTCTTAGTCATAGCTCTTTTTGCCGTTTTTCTGGTTATTTTGGTTCCGGTCCTCATAAATCAGATGACTAGTTTCATAACATACCTGCCCGTTATTATCGAATGGATAAATGACAGAATTGACGTCGTCCAGAGCTGGATAGATAAAAACGACATGTTGATGAATTTCGGCATAGACATGACAAAGATAATTTCGATAGGTCAGCAGGACATACAGGGAAGCCTTTTGAAGATAAAGGATATACTCCTGATAATAATCAACACAATATGGTATATTATAATAATACCGGTGATAAGTTTTCTCTATCTCAAGGAAGCCGGCAGATTAAAAGACTTTTTCTCAAAACTTTTATCGAAAGAAGCTCTCGAAAAATCCAAATCATTCCTCCGGGAAGCAGACGCGGTAATAGGACTTTACGTTCGAAGTCAGATAATAGTCTCGATTCTCGACGGTATAATAGTGGGCGTGGGAATGGCGGTGATGGGCGTCAGATATTCAGTTCTTCTCGGTGTTCTCGCGGCCATATTTTCTGTAATACCGAATTTTGGTTTTCTATTTACGGTTCTTGTGACGCTCCTCATAACGTTGACGGGGCCCAATCCCGTCGTCATGTCGATCAAAGCCGGCGTTGTTTTTGTAATTGAGGAAATACTTCTCGCTTTTGTAATAACACCAAACATAATGGGATCTTCAATGGGATTGAATCCTGTAGTCGTCATGTTTTCGCTTATGGTGGGTGCTTCAATGTTCGGAGTTCCTGGACTGATACTCGCCTCCCCAGTCATTGCTCTTATTATGAGGTTATTGTCGAGAATATCGGAAAAAAATATATCTCATGAAAGCCTGGATATCCTTTCAGATGATGAAGTTGAAAAAGATGAATAAAGACGGATCCGGTTTTTCAGAAATTGACATTATCCGTAAGTTCACCCAATTGAACCAAGGACTCAGAGATTTAGAACGCCTGCAAAAAAGGCTTTATGAGGATTCAGAATTTGTTTCACTTCTAAAAGAAATATCGCGATTGGATACATGTGCAGCAAAAAAAGCGGCTGCTGAAGAATCTTTTTCAGAAAAGGAAAACGAAAAAGGAAATCTTATAAAAAAACTCGAAGAAAATCCTTTTTTCAGGGAGTTTAAAGAGAGTCTAGCCGTTCTCGAAAACAAATGGGAAACCTTGAACAAAGAGCTGTTAGGAGAATAGATTCGTGAAAGATTTAGTAGTCCAGATAGAAGACATTTATTACTCATACGGCCCTATAAAAGCTCTCGACGGAATTTCTCTGAGTTTGGAAAGAGGTGTTTACGGTTTATTGGGTCCCAACGGCGCAGGAAAGACAACTCTGATGAAAGTTATGCTCGGTTTTCTTCCGCCGAAAAAAGGCGGCGGGAAAATTCTAGGTCACGACATAAGAAAAGAGAGAAAAAGCATAAGAAGAAAAATAGGATATATGCCTGAAAGCGAATGTCTTTTACCTGATGTCGACGGCATTACTCTGGTTTCTTATCTCGGAGAATTGAGCGGTATGTCTTCTAAAGAAGCCTTAAAAAGAGCCCACGAAGTTCTTTTCTATGTAGGCTTAGAAGAGCAGAGATACAGACAAGTCCAAACATATTCCACGGGTATGAAACAGAAAATTAAGCTCGCTCAGGCTCTCGTCCACGATCCTGAACTTCTTTTTTTGGATGAGCCTACGGCCGGTCTCGACCCGAAAGGCAGAAAAGACATGCTCGACCTCATAAAGACTATTTCGGAGGAGAAGATGATGAGTGTCGTTCTTTCAACGCACATTCTTCCCGATATAGAATACACCTGCGGATCAGCTGTAATTATTGACAAGGGAAAGATCGTCGCGACAGAAAATACAGGAGCAATAGCTCAAGAGAAGCAGGACGCAGTGGAAATCGGCTTCCAGGGAGACGAAAATGTTTTTTACAAAATACTCGAAAAAGAAGGGTTAGAGTTGGAAATAGGGGAGAACAAGAATGTGAAAGTTTTCATCCCCGCGGGTTACGACAAAATCAGCATTTTCAAGGCGGCTGCCGAAGCAAAATCAGGAATATACAGATATTCTCATCTGAAGTCATCTCTGAGCGAGAGATTTGTTAAAGCTGTAGGAGGAAAATAAAGTTGAGCATCAGGAAGAAAGGCTATTCCGCCTGGAACGGCAAACTCCTGATGAGAAGAGTTCCCTGGGCGCCGATATTCAGCGGCGGAATCAGTTATATATTTTCGAAAAAATCATCAAAATTTGTTCTTGTTATGTCCGCTCTTCAGTTCGCTTTTTTCATAATAGCAATCTGGGTTACATCAAAACCGGAGCTGAATTTTATAGAAGAAAACATAGAATCTCTTTCATCTATAAGAAGCATTCTCCGAATGTATTATACGAATGGTTATATGCTTTTTACTCTGCTCTTTGTCAGCCTTGTCGCCGGTTCTGAACTTGTCTCCAAAGATCTTAAAACAAACGCAATTTCCCTTTATTTTTCGCGCCCTATAGGCAAATTCGACTATATCGCCGGAAAAATATCCGTAGTCGGTTTTTATCTGATCTGCGTCACATTTATACCGGGATTGCTTCTTGTTGTCATCAAAGCGTTGTTTTCTCCGTCTTTTACAATGAGCCTCATTTCAATTTTATCCTGTGCGGCATTTTCACTCACAGCCGCGCTTTTATTTTCCTCATTTACTCTTTTAGTCTCAAGTTTCACCCAAAACTCGAGATTTGTCAGCGTAATCATTTTTGTAATATATTTTCTCGGACTGATAACATACGGAATGCTCAAAGAGATTTTCAAAAGCGATGCCGTAAGTTTTGTTTCTATAGCCATGATTGTGGATTCAGCGGCTAACTTGTTTTTCGGCAGGCCAGACGGATTCAGAAAAGCCGATCTTTTCACTACAGTCTACGCTCTCGGGCTTTCTTCTTTTTTTATTTTCCTTCTGCACTCTCAAATAAGCAGAACAGAGAGGAAATAATATGTCAAAGACAGTTGAGTTCAAAGATGTTTCAAAATGGTATGGCAAAGTATTAGGCGTATGCGATGTTAACGTAGAAATAAATGAAGGAGTCGTGGGTCTTCTCGGGCCCAACGGTGCCGGAAAATCGACATTTCTGAAACTGCTGGCCGGTCAGATAAGACCCAACATAGGACAGATAAGGGTTTTCGGAAAAGACGTCTTCTCGAGGGAAGAAGTTTTCGGAAAAATTGGATACTGCCCGGAATTTGATTCCTATTTTAAGTATATGACTGCCTTTGAATTTATCCGAAATCTTCTTTTACTCCAAGGTTTTTCAAGCGCCGATGCCGCATCCATGGCAAAAGAATCTCTTGAAAAGCTCGGTCTTTTTGATGTCAGCTCAAGGCAGATAAAAACATTCAGTATGGGCATGCGCCAAAGGCTGAGAATCGCTCAAAGCCTTTCTCACGACCCTGACCTTCTTCTTTTAGACGAGCCCCTAAACGGAGTAGATCCTGTTTGGAGGCTGAAAGTCATGGACATCGTCAGAGAAATATCACAGAAAGGGAAAATAGTCATCGTCTCTTCGCATGTCCTTCCGGAAGTGGAGCGTATGACTGATGAGATCATACTCATTCATCAGGGGAAGATTTTTGCCCAGGGCAATATACACTATATCAGAAGCCTTATTGATTCAAAACCGCACATTTTCAAAATAAAACTCCCGGAGCCGAAAAAGCTGGCAAAACACCTTCTCGAAAGCGATTCGGTTCTCGGGCTAGATTTCGCTGAAGAAGAGCTCAGGGTTAAAACTCTCAACAGGGAGAATTTTGTTAAATTTCTCGCTCAAAAAATAGCGAATTACAGAATAGAAATCGATGAGATTGAGGTGTCTGACGACAATCTCCAGTCGGTATTCGATTATCTGGTGGCCTGATGAACAGATCAAACTATTTATTTTTGGTATTCAAGATGTTCTTAAAGCCGGGCTTGAGAAAGACAAGGTCAAAAATTCTTATTTTTTTGAATATTTTCCCTCTTCTCATAGTGATAGCTGTTAAATTAGCCGGCTTTTTTAAAGGCGAACCGTTTTATTTCGAACTTTCTTTCTTTTCGGCTTTTGCTTACATTTTCTATATAGGATTTTATTGCGGCATCGTTTCTGTCTTTTACGGGACTTCAGTCATCAGAGAAGAAATAGAAGACAAAACTCTTGTATTTCTTACTACAAGGCCAGTCCCGAAAAGGGATATATTTCTTGGCAAATACCTTTCATATCTGACAGTTTGCCTGATTGCTGTTTTACCGGCTTTTTTAATATGCTTTGCCGCAATTTTCTTCAACAGAATTTCAGAACCGATGATTTATGTTGTTTTGGCAAAATTCACAGCGGGTATTTTTCTGGCAGTGATATCCTACTATTCAATATTTGCCTTATTGTCACTAATAGCGTCGAAATCCACAGCGATAGGTCTTGCTTTCATATTCGGGTGGGAAGGTATTGTCCAGTATTTGCCGGGTTCGACTCAGAAACTGACGGTCATCTATCACGTCAAGGCGGTTTTACCTCCTTTTAGAGAAGAGGCTGGATTTTTCAGTGAAAGGCTCGCCTCCGAAAACCCCATGACTGCTTTGGCAGTCATAGGGGTCATCGTTTGTGTTTCGGTCGCATTGTCTGTCGCGGTATTCAGAAGAAAAAGATATATTTTGTAAAACTTTTCAAACTTATTGACAATCCGATAGAATATAATTAAAGTTAAAATCTCTATGGGGGTGTAGCTCAGTTGGCTAGAGCGCCTGCCTTGCACGCAGGAGGTCTCCGGTTCGAAT
>JAFGIG010000023.1 GCA_016929715.1 Caldifarciminota bacterium | reverse complement strand
GAAAATGTAGTTTTGGCGCCTCATATCGGAAGCGCTTCACGGCAGACAAGAGACAGAATGGCAGTAATAGCCGCCGAAGGGATAGTAAAATACTTAAGTGGCGAGATTCCTTTCAACGCAGTTAACCTAGAGGCTATATCATGAAGATATTTAACGGAATTTTCGGCAAAAAAAAGATTGACATGGAAACCCTTTCTCTTCCGGAAAGACTTCCCTACAACAATGCCATAGCAATTGAAGCCATGGTCAATGTCCTTGAGAAAAACAAACTCATAGACAGAAACGAACTCCTCGAGGAAGTCAAAAGACTCGCAAGGCTGATGAAGGAAAACGCTTCGAAATACACCGAAGACAAAAAGGGCGGAGAGTGCAGAGAGGGACAAGGATAGTCGCCGGCAGATTCAAAAACAGGCTCGTCAAAGGAGAAGGTCCTCAAGTCAGGCCGATGACGGCTTACATAAGGAAAAGGCTTTTTGACAAACTCTCCGATTCTATTGAGAGAGCCTCTGTTCTCGATCTTTTTGCCGGATCAGGATCTTTGGGATTCGAAGCCCTTTCGAGAGGCTGTTTAAGTGTTTTATTCGTGGAAAAAGACAGAAAAAGAGTCCAGTCAATTTCAGAAAAAGCCAAGGAATGGAACATTGCGGATATCGTCAAGGTTGTCAAAGCAGACGTTCTCGCGTTCAAATGGGATGAAAAATTCAAATTTATTTTCGTGGACCCTCCTTACGCTTATACAGATAACGGCAGACTCGCCGAGAAAGTAACAGAACTTTCGGAAATAGGGGGGACCGTTGTTTGGCATTCAAACAAAACCCTGGACTTCAATGGCAAATTTCTAATGAACGATTTTTTTTCACACGGCGGGAAAAATATTTACTTTTTTGAGGTGAAAGATGCAGAATAAAAAAACAGCCATCTATCCGGGGTCTTTCGACCCTGTGACAAACGGACATCTGGACATTGTCGAAAGAGCGGTTAAAATTTTCGATGAACTTGTAATTTTAGTCGCCGACAATCCGGAAAAAAAATACATGTTCAACTCTTTTGACAGAAAAAACTTCATCGAAAAATCGGTCGTTGAATTCAAGAATATTTCAGTTCGGACACACGAAGGTCTTTTGGCGGATTACCTGTCAGAGAAAAAGATACAAATAGTCATAAGAGGACTCCGCTTTGTCTCAGATTTTGAATATGAACTCTCTCTGGCTTTGATGAACAGAAAACTTAACGGACAGATAGAGACAATATTTCTGGCCCCGAGAGAAGAACTGATTTATCTCAGTTCAACTATGGTCAAGGAAATAGCATCATTCGGCGGAGACGTATCCCGCTGGGTTCCTGAATGCGTCAAAACCGCTTTGAAAAATAAATATTCTACGAGAAAACAGTAAAAAGGAGAGGATATGGGATTTCATCTTTCTGAAAGATCAGGTCTGATAAAACCTTCCGAGACAATAAGACTCTCGTCTCTCGTCAAAGAACTTAAAAATTCCGGAGTAGATGTTGTCAACCTGACCGCCGGCGAACCCGATTTCGACACTCCGGAACATATCAGAAAAGCCGCAGAAGAAGCTGTTGAAAAAGGTTATACCAGATATCTTCCTTCAGCCGGTATAAAGGATCTTAGAGAAATCATTGCCGAAAAAACCAACAATTTCATTTCAACTTCATATACTTTTGAAAACGTCGTTGTCTGCGCGGGATGTAAAAACGCCATTTTCAACTCGCTCATGGCTTTGTGCGATCCCGGAGACGAAGTCATAATACCTTCGCCTTACTGGGTGAGTTATCCATATCTCGTCGAATTGACAGGCGCGAAACCTGTTTACATTGACACAAAAAAAACCGGTTTTCTGCTTGATCCTGCCGATCTCTCGGATAAAATCACTGATAAAACTAAAGCCGTATTCATCAATACTCCTTCCAATCCGGTGGGCAATGTCTATTCATTGGATTTGCTTGAAGCAATCTGGAAAGTTTTGGAAAAGCACCCAAAAATAATCGTTATATCGGATGAAATTTACGATCATATTGTTTTTGAAGGCCGAAGGCATCATTCATTCGCAAACGTATCGGAAAGCGCCGCTGAAAGAACTGTTATCGTCAACGGCGTTTCAAAGACTTTCGCGATGACAGGTTGGAGGCTCGGCTGGCTTATCGCAGGGACTGAAATTGCCTCTGCGGCTTCAAAAATTTCTTCTCACACCATCTCATGCGCTTGTTCTGTTTCTCAAATGGCAGCCCTCGCGGCTCTTAAAGAAGGTTTTGATTGTGTGAATAAGATGAAAGAAGCTTATGAAAAACGCAAAAACATTGTCCGCGATATGCTTTCTGAAATCCCTTCTATAATCACCGCTCCTCTTCAAGGGGCTTTTTTCGCATGGATAGACATATCAGCTTACATAGGAAAAGCTTTCAAGGGTAAAGTAATAACTTCCAGCGACGATATGACGACATACCTCCTCAAAGAAAAGCACGTCGCTTTGGTGCCCGGCCAGGCTTTCGGAGACGACAAAGCGGTGAGAATTTCCTATGCCGCTTCAGAGGGCGACATCCGAAAAGGGATTGAAAGGTTCAAAGAAGGCCTTCTCGCCTTAAACTGACTATTTAAGATGCACTTCATAGACAGAGCGGAAATTGTTGTCTCAAGCGGAAAAGGAGGAGACGGCGTTGTCAGTTTCAGAAGGGAAAAATATGCCCCCAGAGGAGGACCTGACGGAGGAGACGGCGGAAAAGGCGGAAATGTATTGGTATCAGCCGACACGAAAATGAGCACTCTGAGGGACTTTAAGTTTAAAAAACACCTAAAAGCCCAAGACGGCGAAAGCGGCAAAAAGAGGAAACAGCACGGAGGGGATGGAGAGGATCTGATTATCAGCGTTCCCCTGGGAACTATTGTAAAAAAAATGCCTGAAGAAGCTGTCCTCTGCGACATCGTCAATCCGGGAGATAAATTCACGATTTTGAGAGGGGGTAAAGGCGGAGCGGGAAACACAAATTTCAAATCTCCGACAAATCAAGTCCCCTTCGAATTCACCAGAGGGAAGCCCGGGATGACAATGGAGATCGGACTTGAACTTAATTTGATTGCCGATGTGGGATTCATAGGATTCCCAAACGCTGGTAAGTCAACTTTGCTTTCGGCTTTATCCAGCGCAAAACCTAAAATAGCCAACTATCCTTTCACGACTTTGATTCCCAACCTGGGTGTCTACGAAGACATCAACGGATTCAGAATCAGTTTCGCGGACATTCCAGGAATAGTCAAAGACGCTCATCTCGGAAAAGGCCTCGGATTGGAATTTCTCAGGCACATTTCGAGGACAAGAATTTTGCTTTTTATTCTCGATGGGACAAATAAAAACATCGAGAATGATTTTAGCGTCCTTGCAGACGAAATAAAAAACTATGACGCGGGGCTTTATGAAAAAGACAAACTCGTTGTAGTGAATAAAATCGACCTTCTTCAAAACATTTTGTCCGTGCAGACGGGTTTGGAAACTATTTTCGTATCGGCTTTGACGGGTCAAAACATAGATAAACTTCTTGGCAGAATCATTGAGATATACAGATCTATAACAGGTATTGGAGGTCCAAATGCCCGAAGATAAAAATATTATTGAAACTCCCCTGATATCAACGGGTGAACTGAAATCAGACAACCTCAAAGAACGCATCGAAAACGTCATGCTTTATGCCGAAAGCGATTCCGCGGGCTCGGTAAAAAACCTCGTCGAAGCGCTCGGAGATGAAAGCTGGAATGTTCGTCTTGCCGCCGCGGAGGCGCTGGCAAAGAAAGGTCCGGATTGCGTTCAGATGATTCTTGACTCAATGAAAGACGGAGTATGGTATCTGAAATCAAGCGCCTGTTATGCCCTCGGGCTGATAGGCGAACCGAGAAGCGTCACTCTGATTTACGAAAACATAAATTCCAAAAACGCGAATGTTGCCAAAGAGGCGGCGAAAGCCATTGAAAAGATAATAAGAAAAAATCCGGAAAAATTCGCTCTCGATTATCTTTCTCGTTCTGAGCCCTCGTTCGTGGACCACTTTATGAAATGGCTTCTTAGAAATCATGAAGATTTATATGAAGAGATAAACTCGTTTTTTCTGGAGCAAGAGGAAAACTGATTGAAAGATTCTGATTCCGAAACTCTTTTCACAAGGGTTCAATGGACTAAAATCTGCCTCAGAACGAAAAAGGAAAAATTATTTTCAGATTCTCTCGAAAGAGAATGCAAAACCCTGAGAAGTGGAACTCTTTCAAGCCATGGAATATATCTCAGCTGCATGGGAAGAGACAAAAGCAAGCGCGTAGATGAATTTCCGCTGTATTTTTATAAAGGCGGAAAAATACTTGAAGAAGAAAAAGTAGCCGCAGTTACCGGGACCAGAAGACCAACAGCCGCCGGCAAAACCGTTGCCGCCCAAACAGCCCGCATCCTTGCCGGACTTGGATACAGAATAGTTTCGGATCTCTCATCAGGGATATCGTCCTGTGTTCAAACACAAATGCTGGACTTAGGATTCCCGGGTATAGCTGTCATTCCTTCTCAAGCCGGAAAAGTTTATCCCTCTTACCGAGAGGATCTCGCCGAGAAAATCACACATTCCGGAGGCACAGTTGTATGGCTGCTTCCGCCTATGAAAAACGCGAGAATTTACCCATCCGATTTCGCTTTAGCCAATACTTTTATCGCTTCATTGTCGGATTTTGTTGTTTTTATAGAAGGAACTCTCAGGAGCGGGACTAAAAGCCTAATAGAATACGCCGCCGAAAACGGCAGGGAAGTCATGGTTTGGAAATCAGCCGTAAAAACACCCCAGTCGCAGATGTCGGAATACTTGATTGAATCAGGATGTAAATATTTTGAAAGCCCCGAACAGCTGTTGCCCAATGAATATTCAACTCATAGGGAAAAATCGTCAATAAATCTTACCAGAGATGAAATTATGATTTTGGACTGCGCCCTCGAGGAGACGCCTCTTTCGTTATTGGTCGAGAAATCGGCCATTCCCGCCTCAAAAGCTCTCTCGCTTATAACCTGTCTTGAATTGAGAGGTTTTTTGGAAAAGACCCCTGATGGAAATATTAAAAGAACCGAGTTTAGATGACAATCCTTAGACCTCAGACAGACAAAGTAAAAAAGAATCTAAACTGGTTCAAGGATGTTCTTGTGCTCTGTGAGAAAATTACTAAACACAATAATATCCTAATCATAGTAAACGACCAGGACAGAACTACTCCTACTTCAAGCATCCTTGAGGTGATAAAATCGTTCGG
>JAFGIG010000131.1 GCA_016929715.1 Caldifarciminota bacterium | reverse complement strand
TTTCTAGCCTGCTGCCTCCCGTAGGAGTCTGGCCCGTGTCTCAGTGCCAGTGTGGCCGTTCACCCTCTCAGGCCGGCTACCCATCATAGCCTTGGTGAGCCGTTACCTCGCCAACAAGCTAATGGGGCGCGAGCACATCCTCAGGCGATAGCTTGCAAGCAGAGGCCATCTTTAAACTCTCGAAGATGCCTTCGAGAGTTGTCATAGGGTATTAGACCGGGTTTCCCCGGCTTATCCCGCTTCCTGAGGGTAGTTTACTCACGTGTTACTCACCCTTACGCCACTAAAACCAGTCCATCCTTGCGTCAAGACTGGTCTCCGTTCGACTTGCATGGCTAAGACACGCCGCCAGCGTTAGTCCTGAGCCAGGATCAAACCCTCCGAAGAAAAAAATAGTAATCAGAGAATTTGTCTTGCAGAAAATATAGGAAATCCCACGCACACACTATTCTGTTTTCAAAGATCAAAAAGACAAGAGAGAATATAGGTAAAAAAAATATTTTTGTCAAGAGCAAAAAAATGTTTTTTCAAATGAGTGATCAAAAGAACCTATATATACAAATACATTATTCTATTATATGGCGTTTCGATTAAAAACAGCTTGCCTTTTATATATCCTAAAATATAAAATCATTACCGTGATATAAATGACAGGAAAAATTCCTCTAATTCTCTTTTGTCTGATCCCGGGACTCTTCTTTCTCGGCTGTGTTAATCCTTTTTCACCCTTGATGGCACCGACCGGAGGCATTGACGACCCGGTGAATCCGGACACGCCGGAAAAAGTTCTTCTAAACCTGACCCTTTCATACAGGCTCCTCGATCTCGACCTCTATCTTTCATGTCTCGATTCGGCAAGTTTCGTTTTTTACTTTGATCCCGAGGATGAAGGGATCAACCAGTATCTCTCCGCTCTCGGAATTTATCAGTATCAGTGGGGATACGAAGAAGAAAAAACTTCAACGGAAGCCATATTTATCTCCATGAAAGAAACGAACGAAACAGTGGTTCCCGTCTTCATAGGTTCAGGAGTCTATTACACGGATTCTTTCAACGCTGTAATCATGCGCGATTATTCTTTCGACCCTCCTGTCATACACGGAGAACTTGTCAGGGGAAAGGTCATTTTTTATCTTTCCAAGTTCGGATCCATTTGGAAAATTACGGCTTGGAAAGACATGGTAAATGGCTGAGACCATAGTCCTAAAGAACGGATTTTTGATACCGGACCCTCCTTTCGACGGTTTCCTCTCTGACCTGGTAATCAGCGAAGGCACAATTGCTGACATACTCCCTTCCGGTGAAGGAAAAGGAGACATCATTCTGGATGTCGAGGGCTGTTTTGTGACTCCGGGGTTTATTGACATTCACGCGCATTTGCGCGAACCGGGTTTCACCTACAAGGACGATATAAGCTCCGCGACGAGAACCGCAGTCTGCAGCGGTATAACAACAGTTTTCGCGATGCCAAACACCTTTCCTGTAACCGATTCTGTAAAAAGAGTCAGGGCAATGAAAAAAATTATTTCCGAGAAAGCCTTGTGCAGAGTCTATCCCGTCGGGGCAGTGTCGAAAGGACTCAAGGGAAAAATATTGACCCCAATAGAAGAAATGGCAAAAGAAGGGATTAGGGCTTTCAGCGACGACGGAATGCCGGTGAAAGATTCTATTTTTGATGAAGCAGTAAACAGAATATCCGCTTCGGGCTGTATCCTGATACAGCATCCCGAAGACGAAAGGACTGCGGGAGAAGGCGTAGTTCTCGACGGATACTGGTCAAAATATTTTTCAGTGAAGGGAATCGATCCCGAAAGCGAGAGCAGGTGCGTAGCCGGAAATCTCCGCTCGATAGAATCTTTCAGCGGCAAAATACATTTCACGCATATATCTTCCGCATCTTCAGTCAGATTGATAAGAAGAGCCAAGAAAAAAATGCTCGATGTCAGCGCGGATGCGACTCCGCATCATATATATTTCACGAGCAGAAGGCTTAAAAAAATGCTCGGCGACGCGGTAATGAGCCCTCCTTTGAGAACGGGTAAGGACCGCAGAGCAATTCTGGAAGGACTCGCCGACGGCTCTATTGATATAATAGCTACCGATCACGCCGGCCATTCGCGGTCGGAAAAAAAAAGAGCGCTGGCGAAAGTTCCAAAGGGAGTCATCGGATTCCAGACTCTCGGAGGCGTGATTTTCGGCAGAGTGGCCTCTTTAATCGGGATCGAAAAAGCCGTGTCCCTTGTCACGTCCCGACCCGCGGACAGATTTGGTTTAGAACTCGGCCGGATTCTGCCGGGTTTTCCCGCGGACGTTTCGGTTTGGAAAGCCGGAAGCTGGAGGGTTGACAGAGACCGGCTCGGCGGGAAACCTTCGAACACTCCTTTTGACGGAGTCGTTTTTAACATTATTGCCCTAAAAGTTATCGTCGGAGGAAAAATACTTCTTAACTAAAAAGTTTCTGAATCCAGCGGGATTTCTGATATATTATACACAGGTGTCAAAAAGGAGGACGAAGTGAAAGTTTTGTTTTTAGCGATTTTACTGCCTCTTGCGGTTTTTGCCGAACCTGTCCCCGAGCTTGATTATTACTGGGAACAGCCCACAAGGATTAACCTCGGGTTTTCAGCGGGTGTTATTGAAAACGCTCCGGCTTTCGGAGCGGAGATGCTATTTCCTGCGGGCAATTTATATTTAAGACCGGCTCTATATCTTACGGCAAAAGACGACAAAAAATTTTCCTGGTTTTATCCTTCATTCGACCTGCTTTTAAGGGCATACGGAAACGATAGGACATCCATGAGGTTTTTCGTCGGTATCGGCGCTCATATGGGAGTCTGCATCAAAGACGACAGAAGAGACGTGTCAAGCGCCTACGGCGGACAGATTTTGACCGGTTTCGATTACACTCTCTCGAGGACGACTTCGGCTTTTCTTGAACTCGGCGGCCAGGGTTCATACTACACTCTCGACGGCGAAGATGAAAACCACGTCGGAGCATACGGCAAAGTCGGGATAAGGTTCACAATCTGAAAACAGGGGAAACAAAAATGAAAAAATTCGTTCCCGCCACAAAAGAAAAACTTATGATGTTCTGCGATCATCTCAAGAGCAAAAATATAGACGCTTATCTTATCAACGATTTTGAATCCAAGAGAGATTCTTCGCTGAGGTATTTTTCGGGGCATCCCGAGGACGCGATGCTCTTAATACTCTCTTCAGGTAAAAGGATTCTAATACCATGGGATGTCATAATGGCATCTAAAGTATCGCAAGTCGAAGAAATAGTAGATTTAAACAAAAAAGGCGGTTCCTATTACTCTGCCCTGTCATCGGTTCTGAAGGAAAATCTCGGCGATTCTTTCACCCTCGAACTTCAGAGTTCCGTCGGCTATTTCGAAT
>JAFGIG010000130.1 GCA_016929715.1 Caldifarciminota bacterium | reverse complement strand
GCCATAGCTCCGGCATACAGCAGAGGAATCGCTTCTTCACTGAACCCGCCTGTGTTTTTCAAATGAAGGCCGATTAGAGGAAAATCAGTGATACCCGCCGCTAGAAGTCCAGCCGCAATCACTATTATCCAATACTGCTTTGAATACCCTTTACTTGATATTTGGGGCATTTTAGATATAACTTCAAATTTTTCCGGACGAGGAAAAAGAAATCTGGCGACAACGGTGACAATAATAGCTATTGCCGCTGGTATAAAAAGTAAAAGTAATCCCGTCCTGTATCTTGAGAGTTCGTTTCCCGTTTTGGTGGCAAACAACAATGTCGAAAAAAGCACGGGACCGAGAAATGCTCCTATCTGGTCCATGGCTTCGTGAAGCCCGAAACCAAAACCTCTGCCTGTTTGTTTTGCCGCAAAAGATAAAACAGCGTCATTTGCCGGTTTGCGAATAGCTTTTCCGACTCTTTCGAAAAACAGAAAAGCGACGGCGAGCTCCCAACCGCTCAGAAAAGCGAGCATAGGCAGAGAACAGAGCTGGATTATGTATCCGGAGATTATTATGAGCCAGTATTTTCTTGTTTTATCCGCCAATGAACCCGAGACAAACCGCAGGGCATATCCGAAAAATTCCCCTATACCGGCTGCGAAACCGAGGGCAAAAGCGCTCGAACCCAGCAATTTGAGGTATTGACCTACGACACTTCGCCCCCCCTCATAGTTCATATCAGCAAAAAGACTGACAATTCCGAATAATATTATGAAGAATACGGCGTTTTTTTTCGTAAATTCGAGTTTTTTTGACTTCATGTCTTCTCCTCATCTTCATTGAAAACTTCGGTGCTGAGTTCTTTAAGTTTTAGACGCGCAACCTCGAATATGGCTTTTCCTTTTTCTGTGATGGAGTAATACTTTCTTATCTTGCCCTTTACTTTGACTTCTCTGCGGCTGAGATATCCCTGTGCTTTGAGTTTTGAAAGCATCGGGTAGAGCGTGCCGAAAGAAATTTGATAACCGTGACTTTGAAGCTCCTCTTTTAACTCCTGTCCGAAAAAAGCCCTTTTGTCAGTGTGATAAAGAATGTGAACTTTTATAAAACCATAAAATATTTCTTTTAGTATTTTGGGCTCCACTTTGCTTCTCATGAGGCATTCTCGTTCAGAGAAAATAACTCTCCTGTAATTTAAGCTTCTAATCAAATCAATATCGAAAATCGATATCTATATACGATATATAGTGTCAAGGGTCAAGTTTGTTAAATATGGACTTAAATAATTTTTTCAGGATTAATGATGAGGTTTATAATGCTTGAAGATTAATTCCGGCTTTTATTATGAAATTTATCTTTAACAAATAAAACTGCTATTTCTTATATAGTTAAAGACAACAGAAGCATGTATACTTAATACTAAATATTGTAATGAGAGGACTGAAAAAGCATTTATTTCGGTTTCGATTTGTATTACGACAACGTCGGTCCAAATAAACCTCTAAAAAATTGGACCCTATGAATAATCAATCCTTAAACAATCGTGATGTTTTACATTTTAAGTTTCCTGTCGGGTATGAAAAATTCAACAGAAAACAGCTATACAACTTCCAGCTGAACCGCCCCTATTCATTCGGTTATGCAAGATTCGAAGATTTGAAAATAGTTGGTTCAAAAATCTATTCCTTTAATTCCTGGAAAAATGAAATGCTGTCAATAGCTGAAAAAGCGGACAGAGAAAAAAGATATATGAATTCTGCGTTTTATTACAGAGCTGCTGAATTCTACACAAAATCATGGTCTCCTGAGAAAAACGTTCTCTATGACAAGTTTTCAGATTCATTTTACAGGGCTTTTAAGAACGACAGAATTGAAAAACATCAGATCCCCTACGAAAACTCCTTTCTGTCAGCGATAAAAATAAATCCGTTTACTGAAAGCAAAGGCACAATAGTGATTCACGGAGGTTTTGACTCTTTTATAGAAGAATTTTACTCCATGATGAGGTATTTTGCAGACAGCGGATATGAAGTCATAGGCTTTGACGGACCAGGACAAGGCGCTACCCTGAGAATACACGGCATTCCGATAACAATCGAATGGGAAAAACCGACAGGATCCGTTCTCGATTATTTCAATAAAGACAACGTGACCATGATAGGCCTTTCAATGGGCGGCTGGCTTTGTATGAGAGCAGCCGCGTTTGAAAAAAGAATAAAAAGAGTCATTACAAGCGGGCACGCGATAGATTACATGAAAAGCATGCCGTCAATTTTAAGATACATTCACGTTTGGTGCATAGAGCATTGGCCAGATTTTATGAACCGTATGGCGGAATTGAAATTCAAAAACAGGGAAAACACAGCTTCATGGGTTGTCGACCATTTGATGTTCATTACCAAAAAGAACAGACCCATGGAAGCTCTTCAGTTATATCTGGATTTGAACGAAAGGAACATATCGTCTGACCTCGTGGAGCAAGACGTTCTGATTTTAACGAGCAAAAATGATCATTTAGTCCCATTTATGCTTCACGGATTGCAGTTGAAAGCTTTGGTCAACGCTAAATCCGTCACCGAAAAAATATTCACTGAAAAAGATCACGCTCAGAACCATTGCCAGATAGGAAATATTGGGCTTGCCCTCGAAACAATGCTCGACTGGCTACAATGAATAGGATCCGAAAATTAGTAATTTTTGATTTATCTCACACCAGATAATCTCTTGACACATACAAGCAAAGTGCCAAAATCTCAAGTAAGGTTTTATATGAAAAAGAAAAGTTTTTTCATAAAATGCTATGTCATTCCGGTAATGGAGATAATCATTATTATCGCTTTTTTTCTGGGATTTGCGTTTTACGGCAGATATAATCTAATTGACGGGAATCAACGCCATGATTTAATTAAACTGTTTTTTTATGCCCTGGTTTTCGGCGGAGCATTCATAATTAACGCCAGGCTGCATTATCTTCTAGGCAAAAAACTATCAAACAGCGAAAACAACCCATGTTCCTTAACTCATAACGGAAAACTCGCCTATAATATTGGCTATTTGATACTCCTGCCTTCGGCAGTCCTGCTTTTTGTGGCATTTATTATCAGATAATAAGCTCTTTATTTGACAAAAAAAGGCAATGCCTCTAAAATCAGTAGAATAATTTTAATAATTTTTGGAGACATGACAGAATTAATTGAAACTAAATCAGCGGACTTTTCAGTTTACCTGCGCTTTGCTTTTTTTATCTTTCAGTCAAAAGAGAGGACTCAATGAACACAAAAAACGCCCTGCTTGAGTCCATCGACGCCGGAAGGTTCATCGTCCTGCCGAAAATGGACAAAGATGAAGCTTTATCCAGGCTTGCTGATTTAATCGAATCTTCTCCTTTGTTTCTTAAAGAATCCCGTTTTCGTGAGACGCTTTTCAGGCGCGAAGCTCAGACCCCAAATTATTTGGGATACGGAATAGCCATGCCTCACGCCAATGTCCAGCAAGGAGATCAAGCTATCTGTGCAATTGGATGGAGTCCTTCAGGCATAGATTACGGAAATCCTGACAACTGGCTGGTTCATCTCCTCCTGATGTATTGTGTGCCTGTTTCTGTCCAGAACCAATTTCTCAATGAAATATCAATTCTCGCGCGGGCAATAGAAAATGATCCCGCCAAACATGAGCTTGTCAATTTACCCGATTCTGAAACAGTATGTTCTCGAATCAGACAGTGGCTGGATCCAAGCCTGAACGGCAAGATTTCAGGTGATAAGACCCCGCAAGATCAGAGATTATCCAATTCCTCTGTCAGTCACATTCTTTTACCAGATGTCATAGATATGATAAGAGAAAACCGCCTCAAGGATCTGCAGGTATTTCTCGGGGCTCAACCGGCGCCTGAAATTGCAGATATGATTTCCGAGGCGCAGGAGCAGGATTGCGTATTGATTTTCCGCCTTTTGCCGCGACAGACAGCCGCGGAAGTTTTTTCGCTCCTCGACTTATCTGAACAGGAAACTCTTCTCAGGTATATTGCAGGGGATGAAGCGAAACAGATTTTGACATCTCTTACGCCTGATGACAGGACAGCTCTCTTTGAAGAACTTCCGGCGCCTGTAACGCAAAGACTTCTCGGGCTGTTGGACGATAAGGACAGAAAAGAAACTCTCACACTGTTGAGTTATCCCGAAAACAGCGTCGGCAGACTTATGACAAACAGATATGTGACCGCTCGCTCAGAGTGGACATGCGAACACGCGATTGAAAACATCCGCAAAACAGGAAAAGACTCCGAGACAATAGTAATGGTCTACATAATCGACGACAAAGGGAAACTCCTTGACGATCTGCCTCTTCGTTCTCTCATAATGGCACAGCCCAAGACGTTAGTAAAAACGCTGTTGGACGGTCGTTATGTAGCATTGCATTCTCTTCAGGACCAAGAAGATGCTGTAAATGTATTTAAAAAATACGACCTTTATGCTCTGCCTGTCGTGGACTCAGATGGAGTTATACTCGGAATCGTAACTGCCGATGACATTCTCGATATTTCCGAAGAGGAGGCTACAGAAGATTTTCACAAAGGAGCCGCGGTTCGCCCATTGGAAGAAGGTTACTTAAAGAGTAAAATCTCGTTGTTATACCGAAACCGCATGCCTTGGCTTGTCACATTAGTATTCATAAACATCTTTTCAGGCGCGGGCATTGCGTGTTTCGAATCTCTTATCGCTTCATATGTAGCCCTTGTTTTTTTCCTGCCCCTTTTGATAGGTTCCGGCGGCAACGCAGGATCGCAGTCTGCGACTTTGGTCATTCGAAGTATGGCGCTGGGAGAAGTGAATACAGCAGATTTCGCTAAAATGTTCTTCAGAGAAATAGCGGTTTCACTTGGCCTCGCCTTGACGATGGCCTGCGCTGTTTTCCTGCTGGGATGGTGGCGCTCAGGAATGCTTATTGCCCTTGTTGTGGCAGTATCTATGATCGCCGTTGTCGTCTTCAGCAGTCTTATAGGCATGGTCCTGCCTTTCATTCTCCGGAAAACAAAAATAGATCCGGCAGCCGCCAGCGCTCCCCTCGTGACTTCTCTGGCAGATATTTTCGGCGTATTGATTTATTTCGGGATCGCCACTTTTTTAATAAAATTAATTGTAAGCTAAAAACCTGTTTCTCATTGTTGTTTGACATATTTCAGAATTTTCAAGCACCACATATTAAAACATAAATTATTGAATTACTTATAAATATAAACAGAGGTTCAATTGAAACTTAGTATTAATAGACTAAGAGGAAACATATAAAATCTCGATTCCCGTTTAACATATTTTCTAACCATACAACGAAAAGAAAATTCGAAAAAACGCCTAAACTCAATTGTCAAAATGTTTAGAAATAACCAGGAATGCAAAGTTTTAATCAACAAATCAATTGAAGTTTAATTATTATCACTTAGAATTAACCTGATAATTATGTTGGAAGTAAACTGGAAAGCGACAGGAATTTTCGGGATTATTTTTACCGTTATCACAGCGGTATTGTTCCTTTTAGCTCTTGACCTCTCACCCTTTAATTTGGAAATTTCG
>JAFGIG010000129.1 GCA_016929715.1 Caldifarciminota bacterium | reverse complement strand
TAATGGACAAAGATTAAATAATCATCCCGAAAAATTTCCTCTAAACGCTGAAAAAAAGGGAGCTTTGCTCCCTTTTATAATATATCGGGGCGAGAGGATTTGAACCTCCGGCTTCTTGGTCCCGAACCAAGCGCGCTACCGGGCTGCGCTACGCCCCGATGAGTCTTGTTTTCAATCTAAAATAAAGACCTTAGAATAAACCCTTCCGTGATCTGTTGTCAATACGTAGAAATAATTGCCGGCTCCCGGAAGATCATCCGCGGATACGCTCAAAGAGTGAGAGCCCGAGGACTGACGGCCTTCAAACGGAGTCTGAACAACTCTTCCGGTCACGTCAAAAGCTTTCAAAGAAACCAAACCTGAAGAAGGCAGGAAATAATCTATTCTCAGAGTTCCGTCATTTGTGTCATAACCGGCAGACATCGAAAGTTCCGGTTTGAGACCCGGGAAAATTATTTCTTCAACGCCGTTTTGCATGCAGACGACAACACCGACAGTCCAGCCGTAATCATAGCTGTATGTGCTGAGTTTTTCCCATCCGCCTGAGGCTGTCCATGCCCATTCGCTCTTGTTGGCGACGAAAGAACTCGTGTTTGCCGGGAATGGATACGAAGACGAGTTCTGATAAGTGAAACCGGCGAGCACCCACATGTCGCCTGAAGCGTTTACGGGGACATGATTTGCGCCGAGTGTGATTTCATACCACTGCTCGCTGCCCGTGACCGCAAAAGATATATTCAGCAAAGTGTCTCCCGGTGCGGCGGAGGTTCCGTTCCCGAAAATATATATTCTCGCGTCGTTTGCAGGATTAGTTCCGTCTGTAAGCATGAAAATTACCTTTTCTATATATCTTCCGGAGTAAGGAGAAAGTTCCGTAGGAGTGAAACGAACTCCCATACCCATCCATTCAGGCGGATCGCCGTAGTTGAAGCTTGTCCCTACGGTTCCCCAGTCCCAGTAAGTCAAGGTGTCGCACTGCGAAACCGGTTGTGTAGTGATTGTGAAAACAGCGTCGCAGACGTCGCTGATGGAAGTGTGATTGTGATCTCTCACTCTGACAAGGCATTGAGTGCTCGAGGTGTTGGGTATCGTCCAAGCCCTTGAATTGCCCGTAATGTTGCTCGCTACGGAAATCCAAGCTGAACCATTGTTAGTGCTGTAGTGAATATCGAAGTTATCTACGTTGTTGTCAGTCCAGGTTATGTTATGAACTGTCCCGATATACCAGGTTTCGCCGCCGTTTGGCGAGGTGACAATTATGCTGGTGTCATTTGAAGCGCCCTGAAGAGAATTGTAGGCGTTGATTTTGCCGGCGCCCATCCATCCGTTGTTGTAGTAGGAACAACCGGGCATTGCATCTGCGGCATCATACATTCTCTGTATTATCTGGGCATTGTTCTCCCCCGGGAACTGGCATCTCATCAAGGTGACAAGACCGGCTGTAAGGGGACATGCCATAGAGGTTCCGTCCATGTATCCGTAAGTTCCGAAAGGAATTGTCGAATACATATTGACTCCCGGAGCGGAAATGTCAATCCATGTGCCGTAATTTGAGAAATTCGCTTTTTGATTGCTTGAATTGGTCGCTGCCACAGCTACTGTGTTTGCACCCGCTGCCGGATAAAACTGAGTGCTTGAGCTGTAATTTCCCGCGGCGGCGAGGCAGACAACATCGTAGTTATTGTATGCGTCATTGATAGCGTTGACTATTGAAGCAAATGAAGAATTAGAGCCCCAGCTCATCGAAATAGCCGAAGCGCCGTTTTGAGCCGAAAAATTTATTCCGTTGACGAGTTGATCTACGTAAAGAGCGGTCCTCACGCCAATCAATCCAATGCCGTAGCCGACAGACGCGATGCCGGTCGAATTGTTTGATACTGCCGCGGCAAGTCCCGAGCAATGAGTTCCGTGGTTGTCCGATGAATTCGGCGGAGTCGGATTGGGATCGTTGCTCACGTAATCGTAACCTGTTATATAGTTGCCTGCCAGGTCAGCGTGCCCCATCTCGCATCCGTCGTCAACTATCGCAGCTATTTTAGTATGATTGCCTGTCTGAATGTCCCATGCCTGCGGCGCCTGAATATTAGGCAGAAACCACTGGCTTGAATAATACGGATCGTTCGGAGTCAAAAACGGATCCCAGGGAGAAGCCGATATTGCACCGGTTTTCTCCATCTGTGCGTTCAGTTCACAGTAATCGACAAGCGGATGCCTTGAAAAAGCTTCCATGCTTGAGACTGCTTTTTGGTCTTCTTCGGACACAAACACGTATATCATGTCCAGACCGTAATCTATGTTTCTCTCATAATCGTAATTTGAAACGACTTGCCTGAAGCCTGTAATACTGTATTCCTTGAAGATCGAGTTCAGAGAAGGAATATTTGAAGACAGGATTCCTCTGTCAGCTTCAAAATCGAGACCGTCTCTCATGCTGTTTCTGAACTTTACTATCACTTCACCGGGTTTGTGAACAACTTCCGCAAAAACTGCGCCGGCGGTTAAAATAAAAATAACCGCGAATGTCAGATACTTGAGTTTCAAAAGAACCTCCTTTTATATCCTCTTGATAGATTGGCAAAAATCAAATAAGATTCTGGATTATATCAGATATATAAAAATGAGACAAATTATCTGCATAATTTTTTTTCTGGCAACGGTTTCCAATATCATTGCTCAGGAAATTCCAGCCACGGATTACCAGCATCCCGGGAGCGGATATTACGAAAGTTTTCTTTCCTCGGCGCTAAAAATTCTCAGGACTGAAAAAAGCGATGTGGGTTTTTCCATTACTGAGCCGCCTCCCTTGCTGTCGAACGCCGTCAGGCGTTTTATGAAAAACCCTTTGGAGATACCTGAATTTTTAAGGCAAATACTTTCAGAGGCAGAAAAACTCAAAAACAGCCGATTGCTGCTCTCGCTCTGCCGGCTGTCAGCATTTTTTGACACATCTTTTTCAGAACCCCTAAACTCAAGTCTTTCTCCTGATAGAGTTCTGATAATAAACAGTTATCTTTTAGCGGAATCTTTCGGCAAAAACGGCGATACTCTTTTTTCTCTCGCGGCGGGTCTTTTAAGGGACGAATCATCTCTCCTCGACCTTGATCCCTATGAAGAATACCTGTATTCCCTCGATTATTCCTCTTATTGCTCTTCACTCACGGAATATGCTTTGCAGGTGAATCTAAACGCACATAGAAAAGCGGTTTTTGAACTCCTCGAAATAGAAGATTTGACATTTTTTGAATCCGAAAGTTCAGACTGTCCCTATGCTGATGGTGAAATAACTAAATGGAAAGATACCGGGGCGGGCCCGATAATAATCGGCGGATATTCACGAAATACTTACAATATAGACAGAGGAATAATTTTAGATCTCGGCGGAAACGACGAATATCGCCTGGGCGCAAACAAATACTCCGTGACAATGATAATAGACTGCGGTGGAAACGACGCTTATTATGCCGAATCGGATTTTTCTGTTGCGGGGACTTTCGGCGGCGTATCGATTGTTATTGACAGTTCGGGCAATGATTTATACATGGGTTCATATGCCTCTATCGGGTCTTCGATTTTCGGAATATCATTTCTCGAGGACATTTCCGGAGACGATATATATATCGGCGACGTAGGCTGTTTGGGCGCATCTGCGTGCGGAACTGCTCTTCTTTTGGACAGGTCAGGCAATGACAGATATCTTTCAAAAGCATACTCGCAGGGCTGTTCCGGTTTCTCGGGTGTAGGTTTTCTCACTGACCTGTCAGGCAACGACAATTATGTATGCAAGGGTGTATATCTCGATAAACTCAGGTTCAGCCAGAGATATCTTTCTTTCGGGCAGGGATTTTCAATAGGCCTCCGGCCTGATCTCCCGGGAGGCATAGGCGTTATTATTGACGGAGAGGGAAATGATTCATACGACTCGGACGTTTTTTCTCAGGGCTGCGCCTATTGGTATGCCCTTGGCTGTCTTTACGATGTTTCCGGAAACGACATTTATACCGCTTCTCAATATGTTCAGGGCTCCGGAGTCCACCTCGCTGTGGGGATTATTATGGACGGAGACGGAGACGATATTTACGTGAGCAAGTCAGTTTCTCAGGGATGCGGGCATGATTTATCAACCGGAATGCTTATCGATGAGGGTGGGAACGACATCTATACAGGAGAGGGACTCTGCCAGGGAGCCGGAAACGCTAATTCATGGAGCCTTTTCATCGAATCTGCCGGCGATGATTTTTATACAGTCAAGATTCCGGAGAACTCAAGAGGATGGTCGGACACAAGAAGAGGATACAGGGGCACCGGTCTTTTTCTCGACATCAGGGGAAACGATTCATACGTTGGAATAGGCAGTGATTCTACTGCTTTTCTAAGAAAAGACATGGGGCTTTTTCTCGACTTAGAGGACGGTTTTTAGCGTGTATTTTTTCTTTATCCTTTTTATTCACTTATCTTCCGTTCAGCTCAGCTCTCTTGACAGTCTATTTGTGAGAGCATCAGTCGGCAGATTTGACATGCTCGAACTTAACGCGCCTGCCAGAGAATCGCTTTCCCGCATCGCGGACGGATCCGCAGTGGAATTTCTCAAGGGTAAAATCAAAGACGCTTCTGCGAGAGAATTTTTGACGATAGTTGAGATATTTAAGCTTATGAAGGACGAAGGCAGAGCGGCTGTTTTGGATTTGATGGCTTCTTCCGATGCAGACATAAGATCTTCGGCTCTTTACATAGCCGGAGAGATGAATGACTCAATGCTCCTCTCCAGGGCTTCTGACCTAACGTGGGACACAAGCTGGAGAGTGAGGGCCAACACGGCGAGAATATTAGGAACCGACTCAAACGGCCTCTTTCTCCAAGAACTGAGAATTCTTATGCTTGACACTATTCCTTCAGTCAGGCTGAACGCTCTCGTATCTCTCGAAAAAATTCAGAAATTGCCCCCTGAACTATTAGAAGACGTCAGCCTGCTTCTGGGCGACTCGAATCTCTTCATCCGCGAAAAAGCCCTCGATGTCCTTCTCAAAGATGATTCATCCTCCTTTGAAATTCTTTTCAAAAGAAAAGATTCTATCCCGATTCTTGTGACAGCTCTTTTCTTTGTCAGGTCTTCTCATCCCGGTTCATGTTTGGAATTGAGAAAAATTCTCGATACAGCGGATGAGGACACTAAAAAGGCAGTGTTCATCAACCTGCTGTTTTATTCACCATCGAGAGTTGATTCTCTCGAATCTAACTTTTCAGAATTATTCCAAGCCGTTTTTTTGGAAGGTGCAAAATGAAAAAAGTCCTTTTTAAGAACTGCCGGATATTTCCTTCTTACGAAAAAAAAGACATGCTCGTCCAAAACGGGACTATCGTTGAATTGTCCTCTAAGGCAGGCCGCGCCGTTCCGGATGCTTATGAAATCGACATAGAGGGCAAAGCTGTTCTGCCTTCTTTTACCGACTGCCATGCCCATCTCTCACAGTGGGGTCTTTCAAGATCAGGTCCCTACCTCGGCAAATCCATGAGCAGAGAAGAATGTCTTGGGATTATCTCTTCATTTGCCAGAGAAAAAGAGGACTCCGAATACTTAATAGCCTGTGATTTCGATGAAAGCTCCTGGAATACTCCAGGAGAAATGACGAAAAAAGACCTGGATTTTATTTCTGATAAAACGCCTATTATTGCGAGGAGAATTTGCGGTCATTGCGCAGTGGCAAACACTCCGGCTCTGAAAACGCTCTCTGAAAAAGCCCCGGCTTTACCCGGATTTAAAAAAGAAATGATAGATTTTTCCACGGGAATTCTTAAAGAAATCCCTGTTCTGAGAATTAATGAAATTTTT
>JAFGIG010000128.1 GCA_016929715.1 Caldifarciminota bacterium | reverse complement strand
TCCAATGCTATTATCCTGAGCTCTTCTCCGCTGACATCAGGTCGCCTCGCTATCATATGGGCGGCTGAAAGGGTGAATAATTTCAACAGGTTGTCCTTTACTTGACCGGATGAATAGAGTTGCTGAATGCTCTGGCTATAAGCCGATGAAAGGGCCAGAAGCTCTTTTTCCGTCATCGAAAGGATAGCTTTTTCGCCGTTTTTCATCAACATCATTGATGACCAGAACATCAGAAAAGTCACTGTGACGAGCAATCCGAGAAGCAATCCGTATAGGGGAAGATTTTTTCTGTAAGTCATACTAAAATTCCCAAACGACTCCTGCCGAAAAATATTTAATCAATATTTACTTTTTTTACCATTCAATATACCATAACTTGATGATCTATCGAAGCCCTAAAGAACCGACTGTATCTATAGCTTTTCTTTTTATCGCTTGTGCTGCGGCTTTCACCGGAGGTTTTTTTTTAGGCAGGATTTTTTTCGCGAAAAAAAACGTCTCCGTTGAAAACAGGGACACTATCCAATCGATGCTCATAAGAATAACAATCCTCGAAGACAGTCTCGACAATGCCCTGTGGCATCTCAACGACTTGAAAAATAAATCAATCCTGCCGGATACTTCAGAATAGATCCCCTTCAACATCTCCAGCTATGTCTTTTCTATACCAAGATCCTTTAAATTTGATTTTTGATATCGCTCCGTAGGACAATTTTTTTGCCTCGCTCAAAGTTGGAGCTGTTCCAGTGAGGGTAAATACTCTCCCTCCTGCCGTGAAAAGCCCGTTGTCGTTTTTATCGACGCCTGCGTAATAAAGTGATATATCCTTTCCGCATATTTTTTCATCAAGCGTTATCGGGACTCCCGTTACCGGCTTTTCCGGATATCCTTGTGACGCTATTACCACAGAAACAGCTTTTTCAGGGGAAAATGACAAAGAATTTTCAGCGTTGCCCCTGGCGCAGGAGTAAAGAAGATTATAAAAACCTTCTTCCACAAGGGTCAAAGACGACTGTGTTTCAGGATCTCCGAATCTGCAGTTAAACTCGAGGACTGACATTTTACCTTCCGATATTATGGCTCCAGCGAAAATAACGCCTCTATAATCGATTTTTTGGCTTTTCATGTATTCTAAAAGAGGCTCGGCTATTTTTTTTCCTGCTTCATTTAAAAAACATGATCCGGCCCAAGAAAAAGAACCCATGCCTCCCGTATTCGGTCCAGTGTCTCCATCATACGCCTTTTTATAATCGTGAGCGGGAGGAAAGTGAAAAAAATATTTTCCGTCTGTCGCAAAAAAGAAAGATACTTCAAAGCCTTGAATGAACTCTTCTAAAACAATTTTTTTCCCGGCACCTCTTAGGATATCGCCGGCAAGCATTTCTTTTCCAACCGATAAAGCTTCCTTCCTGTCTTTGCAAATATAAACACCTTTGCCCTGAGCGAGTCCGCTTGCTTTGACAACATACGGAGGGTTCATTTCGTCGAGGCTTTTTTCAAGGTTATCCATGGAATTAACTCTAAACCATTTTGGTGTAGGGATTCCAGCTTCATTCATTGCTTTTTTTGCGAAAGATTTGTCTGATTCCAGTTCGGCACCTTTTTTTCCGGGACCGAAAACCGTGTATTCTTTTCTTCTCAAATCGTCTGCCACGCCTTCAGCGAGCGGGTCTTCAGGGCCTATAACGACAAGATGGGGCTTCACTGAAGCCAAGGCGCTTGTTATTTCACGGGTCTTTTTTATATCGCACTGTATGTTGACGCAAAATTCTTCGGTGCCCGGATTTCCCGGCAGGCAGTAAATCTCGCTTACATCTCTGTCTTTCGAAAGGGCTTTTGCTATAGCATGCTCTCTAGCCCCGCTTCCTATAACCGCCGCTTTTTTCCCTTTCATATCAATCTTCTCCTTCGAGAGAAAGAACACTCATAAAGGCTTCCTGAGGTATCTCAATTTTTCCGAATTTCTTCATCCTCTTTTTCCCTTCCTTTTGTTTCTCTAGAAGTTTCCTTTTTCTTGTAATATCGCCGCCGTAGCATTTTGCCGTGACATCTTTTCTGACAGGTTTTATTGTCTCTCTTGCAATTATCTTTCCGCTTACAGCTCCTTGAATAGCTATTTCGTAAAGCTGTCTCGGTATAGCTTTTTTGAGCCTGACGCATACTCTTCTCGCCGACTGATAAGCTTCGTCTGCCTGGACGATTACGGAAAGAGCGTCGATGAGCTCGTTGTTTATCAAAAAATCAAGCTTAGTCATTTTTGCCTTCGAAAAGCCCGACCACTCATAGTCGAGGGAGGCATAGCCCTTTGTGGACGATTTCAAAAGGTCATGAAAATCCACAATAACGCTCGAGAGAGGCATCTCGTAATCAATCCTCACATGATTCTGCGTCAGATACTCTATTTTGCGCTGAATCCCCCTTTTTTCGTGGCAAATTTGGATAATATTGCCGACGAACTGAGAAGGTGAATGAATGGAGACTTTCGCTATCGGTTCCTCTATGATTTCAATTTCCGCAGGAGGAGGAAGATCCGAAGGGGAATTTACTTCCTTCACCTCTTTGTTTTTGAGTGTGACTCTGTAAGGAACAGTAGGAGCCGTGACAACCAATTCCATGTTGAACTCACGTTCCAGTCTTTCCTGGACGATGTCCATGTGAAGCAGTCCGAGAAAACCAGCCCTGAATCCCATACCGAGCGCATTCGATTTTTCAGGCGAAAAGACGATCGCGGAATCGTTTATAGCCAGTCTTTCAAGGCTCTCTTTCAGGTCCCTGTATTTGTCGTTTGTTGAAGGATAGAGTCCGGCATAAACCATGGGTTTCGATTTTCTGAAACCGGGGAGCGGTTGGACTTCGCACCCGGAAAGAGTCAGCGTGTCTCCTATATGGACATCCTGGAGGGATCTTATGCCGGCGGAAACAAACCCCACTTCTCCGCTTGAAAGTTTTTTTGTTTCGTTGATTTCCGGCGAAAAATAACCTAAATGCTGAACATCGCATTCTTTCCCCGTTCCGATTAATTTTATTCTGTCATTTCTCTTGAGTTCTCCAGCGGAGATTTTCACAAACAGAACAGCTCCCCAAAATTCGTCATAGTAACTGTCGTATACGAGTGACGTCAGGATGTTTTTGCCGCTTTTTTTCGGTGGCGGTATTAATCCGATTATTGAATCGACAAGCTTATCAATTCCGGCGCCTGTCTTTGCACTCACCTCCACGGCATCTTCAGTTCCAAGCCCGAGGTATTCTTCAATCTCGAATTTAGCTCTTTCAGAATCTGCAGACGGCAAATCAATTTTATTAATAACAGGTATTACCCTCAGCCCCTGGTCAATTGCGAGATAAGCGTTGCTGACAGTCTGCGCCTGCACTCCCTGTGTCGCATCGACGACGAGAAGGGCGCCTTCGCAAGCAGATATGGATCTGGAGACCTCATATGAAAAATCGACGTGCCCGGGCGTGTCAATTAAATTTAGTTGATATTCGTGCCCGTCGGAAGCTCTATACTTCATTCTGACATTGTGGGATTTAATAGTTATCCCTCTTTCTTTCTCAAGATCCATTTTATCGAGATACTGCTGGAGCTTTATCCTCTTAGGAATGGTTTCCGTATATTCCAAGAGTCTGTCGGCCAGCGTTGATTTTCCGTGATCAATATGCGCTATTATGCAAAAATTCCTTATTCTATCCTTGACCATGCATGTATCTATAACGGTCTTCCTTAATTTGTCAATGAAAGATTTGATTTCGGAAACATACTTTTACCAGAAATATTTTCAAATCATACATTATCAGGATACACTTCTTGATATTTACATTCTTGCTCATCCGTGATTAAATTAGCTTGGACTAAATAAAAATTATTATGAACTCAAAAGGGGATTAGATGCGCGTTAAATTCCTATTATTTTTATCATGTGCCGTTTTAGCGTCTGCAAAATGCAGTACATACAGACGGTCCACGGAAACGGATCATTATACCGGCCCTGACGAAAATATATACTATATCGAATCTGTGTCTCCTGACACTTTAGCATCCATAATGCTCACTATAGCGGAAGAACAGTTCACCCAGGCCAATGAAGCCTTAAAAAGTTCGAACTATATTCTGGCGCATCAAATCGCCAACGACGGAATGAGGTATCTTCTCGACATACCAATAGAAGATGTTCAGGATTCGTTTTTAGTCAGCAGATACAACATTAATTTGCGAAGGCTTTCTTCAGCTCAAATCAGAGCGGCGAACTCACTTTGGGGCTATCCGGTAATTGAAACAACAGAACACCTTCTGATACCGATAGAAGTAGGTTCTTCAGACAGGCTCAAACAGTATCTGAACTTCTGGACAAATACGAGCTCCGGCAGAAACACTTTGATATCCTATCTAAGAAGAAGCGGGAAATATCTGCCTTTGATCGAAGAAATACTCGAAGACTATAATCTGCCCCATGATATAGCTTTTCTGCCCGTTATCGAGAGCGGATATATGCCTGGCGCAGTTTCTCCGGCGTCCGCGGTCGGAATTTGGCAGTTCATCCCCGGAACAGCCCGAAATTTCGGACTGACAATAAACAACTATGTTGATGAGCGAAGGGACCCTTATAAAGCTACAATTGCCGCAGCCAGATACCTTTCTTCTCTCTATGAGAGGTTCGGAGACTGGAAACTCGCCCTCGCCGCATATAACTGCGGAGAAGGAGCCGTAGAAAGGGCAATAAACAACGCCGGAACCAAAGATTACTGGAAGCTGACCCTTCCCAACGAAACAATGAATTACGTTCCTTCAGCTCTCGCCGTAATGCTTGTCGCAAGAGAACCCGAGTTATACGGCATGTCAATTAATTTTGAAGATCCCATGGATTACGACACAGTCCACCTTCACGGTCCCGTTGACCTCTCTGTCATAGCCAATTCGACGGCTTCCACTAAAGAAAAAATCAAGGAATTGAATCCGCACATTCTGCAATCTTTCACCCCTCCAGGAGAATACCCTTTTGTCCTTAAAATACCCTGCGGGACCAGAGACATGTTCAGAGCCAGTTTTGACATGCTGCCTGATTCGCTTAAATATCTGTCGAACACTCAAATAACAGTCCATACTGCGCCTGTCACTCCGACAGTAGTATGGAGAAATTACACAGTCAGGTCAGGAGACACTCTTTCCCGCATAGCGAGGAGACTCGGTGTGACTGTTGAAGACCTCAAAAGATGGAATCCGAACGACGCCGGAGGCAGATACCTTCAGATAGGCGCATCTTTAAGATATCAGATAAGACGGTAATTATAACGCAAGGAGGATCAATGAAAAAGACTCTGTCAGTCGCTGTCCTGGTTTTTTGCGGACTGCTCTCCATCACGGGATGCACTAAAAAACCCCAACAGGCTCAGATGCCCGAACTTGCCACTTTAGTCCCTTCGGACATTCCTATGTTCATCTATGCAGATCTACATGAAATAAACGCGGACGCAATTTTCACAAAAGCTTTCAAAAACAACAATGAAGATTTCAATTACGAAGAGTTCAAAGCCAAAGGGTTCGATCCCGACGGAAAAGTCGGCATGATAATGCTCGACATACCTCTCAATCCTCAGGATGCCAAAACAGTTCCCACTTTTGCCATTTTTATTCCGTCAACTTCGTGTGAAGATCTTCTTAAATACATAATCGAGAAATCGGAAGAAGATGGAGAAGCTACAATAACCAAAGACGGTGAATACACCGTGATAGAAGACGGCGAAGATATTGTCTATCTCACTGTTTACCAGGGTTATGTTGTAATCGGGATGGGTGAGAAGGTTAAAGACCTCATGAAATCCGTAAATGAAACCAGACCTGAAAATTCTCTCGCCACGAGCCCGAATTTCAAAGAATCTTTCGAGTCGGTCGGAATGTCATCTCCCGCGCTTTATGCTTTCATCGGTGGAAATTTTTACGAAGTCCTCGAAAAGAGCCTTAAAGAAAACGCTGACACTCAGGATGAAATAGCTTCCGCTTTCATGGATATGCCCGATATAGAATACGCAGTAGTAGGCGGAGCCATCGAGCAAAAAAGAATCATTCTGAAATCCTTCGCCAAATACGGAGAAGACATATCCGATCATCCAATGGTTGCCATGTATCTTGCCGATCTGCCAAGCGGAGTTTCGGGTTTAAGTGAAATCAAAGGAGATCTGACGCTATACATGCGTCTTGTCATGAATTTCATGGTTCTGAAAGAAATGATCTCGCCATATATGGATGATCAGATAGACTTCTCGCAGTTCGGGATGACAGAAGACGAATTTTGGGGCATGCTCAGAGGTGATATTCAGCTGATGATCGGCAATCTAAACATGGCTGCACCCGAAGCCGGAGGAATAGTCGGCATTAACAATAAAGAAACACTGATAAAAATCATGACAATAGCTACGGCTGCCGCCGGTGGATCTCTGACGGGGCAGAAAGATTCATACACATTCACTCAGGGAAACAACAAAGTTGATATAAAAATCAACGCCAACGAAGTGGTTGTTCTCATGAACGCACAGTCATTTTCAGCAGACGGAATCACACTGAAGGAAAAGTTAGAAGAAGCCGGAATCGAAAATCCCGATCAATACCCGGTTATTATCTACATTGACGCGCAAAAGATATTGCCAATGATGAGAATGTTTGCTCCCGAAGTGGGGAACAAACTTTCTTTCATGGGAACTATAGCTTCGGCGAGTAAAGTGGAAGATATGACCTCCACGGGAATTTTTATTATCAACGGCTCCGGAGAAAATATACTCGAAGATATAATCTCTTCTTTTTGATCAAGGAAAAAGGCGGGTTCTTTTTTGGGACCCGCCTTATAAATATTCAATCCATTTACCCTTTCTCATGTCGCCCGACGGTATATATCGGCTGTTTTGCAGTTTTTTGTCCATGAAATCCTTCAGGATTACATATTCTCTAAAAGGCCCCCTGTCGCAGTAAAAGATTTTTTTTCCAAAACCCATCAATTCTAGATATGTCAGTTCTGATATAATCCCGTATCCAGGTTTAGTCAGAACTACATCTGCCCCGAGAAGGATGTCGGGAAAAGATATTTTTTCCGTCGAAACAACTCTCGCGCGAGCTGATAACTCTCTGTCCTCGAACCCCGGGAGGATCAGAGAATAGCCTTCAGGTATTTCACCTAAAAATGTTTCTACTCCAAATCCACCGAACGCGAGGACTACTGTTTTCTCTCCGTGCTTGACTCCAAGGCTTTCTCTCGCTTCATCCGGTCTCGAAAAGACCGGCTTTCTGCAGACCAATCCGATTTTTATTTTCCTGTCGAAAACATCTAAAGGTCCTGAAAAAGGGAGGACAAAGGCTTTGTCTGCAAGAGCGTATAATTCCCTGTGCCTTTGGGCAATTTCCCGGAACCCCGGTTCATATTCTCTAAAACCTTCATATATCCAATCCCAAGTGAAATTTCCAACAGCGTAGCCCTGAATTTTCAATTTTTTAGCCACGGCGAAAGGGAAAGGCGAAATGTCGGAAAATACGGCTGAAACATTAAGTTTTGAAATGTAATCCGATTCTCTAAGTATAAACTCAGCCTCTGATTCCAATAAACTTCGGTTTTCATATAATGTCTTTTCCAAGTCCATTTCAAGCGCGTCTTTTTGCCAGACCCCCGCATCAGTTTTTATTTCTCTGTAAGAGGCTGCGTTCAATCCTCTCAAACCGAATCTTTCAGCTGTCTCTACGGCATGGCCGCATACTATATGTGTTTTTATGTTTTTGAATTTTCTTATTATTTCAAAGCTTCTCGTCAGATGGCCGAAACCGTGAGAAGATATGTAATAGACAACAGATTCGCTCATTATGTCAAATCTACAAAAAGCATTTCAGTGTCTGTGAGTCCCGCCGAGTCAAAAGACCATTCTTTAAGAGTTGAGTAAACCGAATTAGCAAATTCCTCAAAGGACATCCGCGGCGACGAAACGAGGATTTCTTTAAGCCTTTTTTCGCCGAGCTTTTCGTATCTTATGTTCTTCAGCTCCATGATGTCAGATGTGCCTGCGAACAGCCATTTTGCACCGTCTGTCAATTCTCCTTCGAACTTTTCCGCTTTATCGTCTGAGATCAAGTAAGAAGATTTAAGCTTTTCTGAAAATATTTTAATATCATTTTCTCTTGATACTAAGAGTAAAGATTCTGTTATTTTCAGCTCTGTTAAAAAAGACATCAATGAGTTCAAACCGTCTTTTGAGATATTGTCAATAACATGAGGAAGAACGGGCAAATTAGAGAGCTTGTGCCAGTCCTCCAAATCTCTTTCCCATTTAATCAAACCCGAATAAAGACAATTTTCTTTCTCTAAGAAGAATGCTGCGTTATCTCCTGCGAAATCTCCTTCTATCTTTCTGCATATGACCTTTTTAAACGCTGTTTTCTTAAGCCTTGTTATTACGAATCTTTTAGAGCTCATGTAGTTTTCGGCTTCTTTGTTCTTTTCGATTATTCCGATCTTTATGAGAGAGGCGAGTGAGCCGGAAACTCTGTCAGAAAAAATCATCAGTTCCTTTATAAAGCTGTTTTCCAAAGGAACTTCGGGGCTTCCGAGCATCGCAAAAGCTATTAGGTTATAACCGGAAAAAAAGGGGATTATAATCGAAGCGCCGATTTTGGAAATACTCAGCATATCTTCGATACATACGTTTTTAAATCCCGCGCTTGATTCTTCATCGAGCTGTATAATTTTCCCGTAACTCTCCACGAAATTGACTATGCCGTCTTTTCTCTCTCCGTCGAATGTTTCTTTGATAGGACAGAGGGATTCTGACCCAAAAATACTTTCAAAAATAGAACTTTCTTTCCTTATAAAAAAACAGCACGAGGAGCATGAAAGAGCTTTCATGAGAGCTTTGGAAAGATCTGAAGAAAATTCCTCTGCTATTTCGGAGCTCCCTGAAATTTTCTCGAAATTCCTCAAAACTTGGAGTCTTTTCCCGGGGTTTTTATATAAAATGGACATAAGAATAATGTAGGTTCTCTTGAAAAAAAATAGAAAAATAACAGAGCCGAGCATCCCTGATAAAAATATATTGGTTCTTCCCCCATAAAAGTAAAGAACCGGCAGTATTGAAAACACAAAGAATATCAGGGATGAAAGTGAGAAAGAGATGAGCAGAGCAGACAGTTTGCGAGAGGGCATTTCCTTAACTTTTGGAAAAAAATCTTCAAGCATAAAAAATGACACGGGCAGCAAAACAACGGGTAAAAAAACGCCTGCAAACAAAGTAAGGAAAATCGGAATAAATATTGCTGAAAGAGAAGCTCCTATCATAAAATGTTCTGTTTTTCTTTTTATAATTCTATTTTTCGTTTTTCTGCCCTCTATAGCAGTAGAAATCACTAAAATAATCCATGTCATCAAAGTTACTGCCGCGAGAACTGCAATATAAGCCATTTCGGACTTTTTAACCGCAAAAAAGGCTGTCAAAAGATACAAAACAAAAGCTGCACCAGCATATATATAAATTACTTTAACAACGGCGAATCCTGATTTTTTATAAATTTTCTTCTCTACGGGAAAAACTAAAGTCAGGTGCAATAAAGAAGAAGCGATCAGTGACAGTGAGAAAGCTACTGCAAAAAGAGATTTCGAAAACAAACCCGTCAGCAGAACGCAAAAGAGTAAAACCGTAAAAAGAGAGATAATCCCGTGCTTAGGTGCAGTGTTTTTAGGAAACTTTAGGAATAAAACAAAAAAAGACAAACCCATAGAAACTAATATCAGAACTGATTTCTTATGGCCGGGGTATCCTTCGGCAAAAGAAAGCGAAAAAATAACAGCCCCTGCTATAATCACGGCTGCAGCCGAAAATCTGAGAGAATTTCTCAAATCCCTTTTCTTCAGATTTTTCATATCAGCCTCCGCATTCTTCACAGCCGCCAGCGTAATCCGAGTCAACTGTTTTTAGTTTGCATGATTTTTCTTTTGGCTTTACAAGGACCTGGTTATCCCTGCTTCCATCTCTGTATATAGTAATGCCTTTGCAACCGGTTTCATACGCGCTTATGTAAACTTCTTCTACTTGCCTGTGAGTGGCATCTCCCGGAAAATTTACGGTCTTGCTTACTGCGTTATCAGTATATTTTTGAAAAGCCGCCTGTATTCTCACATGCCATTCGGGGTCCACATCATGAGCGGTGACAAATATTTTTTTTATACTGTTTGGAATCTCAGGGATATCTTTCAGTTTTGTCCCTTCTCCTATTGCAGTTATCACTGCGGTTTTATCGAGACCGTTTTTTTCCAGAATTTCACTCAGGTTTTTGTTTACTTCAAGAAACTGAGTGCCGTCGAGCACGTTTCTTATGAAAACGAGGTCGAAATAAGGCTCTATTCCGCTCGCTGCTCCGGTTATTATGCTTATTGAACCGGTCGGAGCCACTGTGGTCAATGTAGCATTGCGTCTCGGCTTTTCTCCTTTTTGAGCCATTTCGCTGAGTTTATAAGACGGAAAACTTCCTTTTTCCTCTGCCATATACTTTGAAGCCCGGTCGGCTTCTCTATGAATGAAATCCATGACCTCGCCGGCAGTTTTTTCAGCTTCAACTGAATTATACGGAATATTAAGCATAACAAGAAAATCAGCAAAACCCATCACTCCAAGCCCGATTTTTCTGTTCTCTTTTACTTTTTTTTCGATAACAGGGAGCGGATATCTCGATACGTCAATTACGTCATCAAGAAATCTGACCGCTATGCTTATCGTATCTTTCATCGAATCCCATTCGATTCTTCCGTTTTTTACAAATTTTGATAGATTTATAGACCCGAGATTGCATGCTTCGTTGGGAAGAAGAGGCTGTTCTCCGCAGGGGTTGGTCGCTTCTATCAACCCTGTTTTTTTCATCGTGTGCAAATCATTTATCTTGTCGATGAATATTACACCAGGGTCTCCGTTGTCCCAAGCTCTGGAAACTATAAGTCCGAACATTTCCCTTGCATCGGCTTTTCCTGTTTCTTTTCCTGTTCTGGGATTTACGAGAGAATAAGCTTTATCATTTTTTAAAGATGTGAAAAACGAATCCGTCATAGCAACAGATATATTAAAATTAGTGAAAAGCCCTTTTTCTGATTTCGCCCTGACGAAAGAGGCAATATCCGGGTGATCGACTCTCAAAACACCCATGTTTGCGCCTCTTCTCTTGCCTCCCTGTTTGATGACTTCAGTTGCGACATCGAAAACTTTCATAAATGAAACAGGTCCGGATGCTATACCTCCTGTTGACCTGACGGAGTCGTTAGCCGGTCTAAGCCTGGAAAAAGAAAATCCCGTCCCTCCTCCTGTTTTATGTATTAGAGCCGCGTTCTTTACTGCGTCAAAAATTCCCTCAATAGAATCTTCAACAGGAATCACGAAACAAGCCGCGAGTTGGGGATAATCCGTCCCCGCGTTCATAAGCGTCGGAGAGTTTGGCAGAAAAAGACCTTCCTGCATAATCCTGAAAAAATTTTCTTTCCAGACAGGGGTTCTTCTTTTGTCGTAAGCATTCTCCGCTGTCGACACATACTCTGCAACTCTGAGATACATTTCTTTTGGTGATTCTACTACCTCTCCATCTATGTTTTTCAGAAGGTATCTCGCTTTCAGGACTTCCATGGCGTTAAGGGGCAATTTAGATTCGTCTTTTCCCACCCCGAAGATTATTTTTTTTGCCATTCTAAGATCTGCATGTTCCCGGCGATAGAGGATATATACTTTCGCTATTTCAAAAAAACCCTCTCTCATCAGTTCGTTTTCGACCATATCCTGAATTTCTTCAATTTCGATGACAGGTTTTTTTGACTCGTATATTTCGGTGGCAATTTTTGACGCAATTTTCTCTGCCGGATTGTCTAATAAACCCTTGGCTTCAAAAGCTTTTGAAACAGCTCTTTCTATTTTTGACTTATCGAATTGGACAATTTGCCCTGACCTCTTTTTAATTTTCAAAGGATACCTCTCGCTTTCACGCGTGAAAAACGAGTTTCCGCGATTTCAATCAGTTCGAGTATCTTTTTATTATCATAAGGTTTTATTTTACCCAGGGCTTGATCTAGAGTTTTAGAGGGATTGAACTGCTGTATAACAAAAGCCCTATCTCCGCCTATTTCCTTTCCGATTTCCTCTATGTCTTCTTTTCCTACGATCCCCGGGACTGCTGTTGTCCTCAGTTCAAACTTGAGGCTCGCTTTTTCGAGGATTTCTATAGTTTTTTTTATCCAGGTGAAATCAAAATAAGTTCCGACCATTTGGGAATATTTTTTAGGGGAAGTTTTGACGTCCACGGAGATGAAATCGACCGCGTCATTAAAAACTATACTCGATACCATTTCGGGATTTGAAGCGTTCGTGTCAAGTTTTACTCTAAAGCTGGAAGTCTTTAATCTAATGAGAAATTCCAAAAGATCTTTCTGAAGAGTCGGTTCTCCTCCGGAAATCACGACTGCATCGACAAGATTTTTTCTTCCTTCAAGAGTTTTTATTATTTCCAAGGAGCTTATTTCGGTTTCTGTTTTCAAAGGAATCAGTTCAGGATTGTGGCAGTAAGGACACCTGAGATTACAGCCTTGAGTGAAAATTACAGAGCTGACATCACCCGGAAAGTCAATTGTCGAAAAAGGAAGAAGACCTCCGATTATCATTTTAAGATTTCTTTTATATCACAAAGCCGCTGCCGCGAGTTTTGCCGCTTCTTTCTGAAAAAAGACATCGCCCTGCTTTTGAGTTTCTTTCTGAACGACGTATGTCTTTCTCTGGGAAAACTCCTCTTTTTTACCCTTGTTCCAGTTTTTGACGGGTCTGTAATATCCCACGACTCTGCTATAAATTTCAGTTTCCCCGCCGCATTTGGGGCATTTTGTGACATTGCCTCTGATATAACCGTCATCTGGACATACGGAAAATGTAGGCGAAATAGTAAAATAAGGCAGACTGTATCCATAGGAGACTTTTCTAACTAGATTTTTAATACAGGAACTCTCCGCGCTTTCTCCCAGAAAAATGTGCAGAACAGTTCCGCCTGTGTATCTCGTCTGAAGTTCTTCCTGATGTTCCAAGACTTTGAATACGTCATCCGAATAGCCTACAGGCAATAGGCTCGAATTTGTGTAGTAAGGGCTGTTTTCTCCGCAGGATATTATATTCTTAAAAAGCTGTTTATCGCTTTTGGCCAATCTGTAAGAAGCTCCTTCAGCCGGCGTGGCTTCAAGGTTATAGAGATTTCCGGTTTCCTGTTGATATACGATTAACTTCTCGCGCATGAAATCAAGTGTTTTCTTTGCGAAAGCCTTTCCTTTGGCTGAAGATATGTCAATTCCAGGACCGAAAAAATTCATAACCGACTCGTTAAGTCCCACAAGGCCGATAGTTGAAAAATGATTGGCAAGAGTTCCGAGATAAATCTTGCTGTATGGAAAAAGTCCCATGTCCATGTTCTTCTGAACTATTTTCCTTTTTATTTCAAGGCTTTCCTTTGCAATGTCCATCACGGAGGAGAGCCTCCTGAAAAACTCATTTTCGTCTGATGAGAGGTAACCGATTCGCGGCATGTTTATAGTTACGACACCGATTGAACCTGTCTGTTCTCCGCTTCCGAAAAGTCCTCCGGTTTTGTTCTTGAGTTCTCTGATATCGAGCTGAAGCCTGCAGCACATTGATCTGACATCGGAAGGTTTAAGAGAACTGTTGACGAAATTCTGAAAATACGGAATGCCGTATTTCGCTGTGAGTTCGAAAAGAAGTTCGACGTTTTCCCCTTCCCAGTCGAAATCTCTAGTGATGTTGTATGTCGGTATGGGAAAAGTGAAAATTCTTCCCGTAGAATCTCCCTCCATCATGACTTCGAGAAACGCTTTGTTTATCATGTCCATTTCTTTTTGGAAATCCCCGTAGACAAAATCCGTGAATGTTTTTCCAATCTGAACCGGTTGGTTTTTGAGATCCGGCGGAACAACCCAGTCAAAAGTTAAGTTTGTAAACGGCGTCTGGCCACCCCACCTCGATGCGACATTGAGATTGAAGACAAAAGACTGTATTGCCTGCTTGACCTGCTTGAAGTCGAGCTTGTCGTGACGGACAAAAGGAGCGAGATAAGTGTCAAAAGAATTAAAAGCCTGCGCACCCGCCCATTCATTCTGAGCTGTTCCGAGGAAATTGACTATCTGTCCCAAAGCGGACAGCAAGTGCTTAGGAGGTTCTGCCGAAACTTTGGCGTCTACACCGCCGAAACCGTTAGTCAGAAGATTTCTTATAGACCAGCCTGCGCAATAACCCGCTATACCCATGGAAAGATCATGAATATGAATATCGCTGTGGCGGTGCGCGTATGCGATTTCGGGAGGATATATTTTATTCAATGTGTAATTCGCGACTACACTCCCTGCCGCGTGAAGCAAGAGGCCGGAGAAAGAATAATCGGAATTTGAATTTTCCTTCACCCTCCAATCGCTTTTGAGAACATAGCTGTCGAGAGTTCCGACCACATCGAGGAAAGAGTTTCTGACATCTCTTATGTTCTTGTGCTGCTCCCTATAGAGTATGTAAGCTTTAGCCGCGTCGTATTCATTGTGCTCAAAAAGTTTTCTTTCTACGGTATCTTGTGCTTCTTCTACTTCAGGATAGAACGAGTTTTTTGAATTTTTAAGGATTTCATAGGTTTCTCTCGCTATCTTTTTTACCTTATCCTCATCTTCTGTTCCGACGGCAAGGAGAGCTTTTCTAATGGCATTTTCGATTCTCTGGACTTCAAACGAGACAATTCTTCCGTCTCTTTTTTTCATAAAACTCATATCTCTCATCTTACTTTTTACCTCCATCGTCGAACATCTTTTTGAGCTCTTTGAGAAACTCTTCTTTATCCTTAAACTGTCTGTAAACAGAAGCGAACCTGACATAAGAGACTTCATCGATATTTTTCAGCGCCCTTATAACTTTTTCGCCGATTTCCTTTGAGGGGACTTCGACTTTGGACAGAGTGTAGACATCTGTTTCTATGTCATCGACGATATTCTCTATCTGTTCTCTCGATATAGGCCTTTTTTTGCAGGCGAGTTCAATGCCTTCTAAAAGCTTTTCTCTGCTGAAAGGCTCCCTCCTGTCGTCTTTTTTGACAATCATGAGAGGAACCTTTTCGACATATTCATATGTGGTAAATCTTTTAGAACAGCTGATGCATTCCCTTCTTCTTCGGACAGAGTGTCCTTCTTTACTCGGTCTTGAATCGACGACCTTATTGTCTTCTCCACCACAAAACGGACACCTCATATTGCCTCCTATAGATTAACCCAGAAACTATATTTTGTGGTATCAAATTGTATTTGTCAAGGGGTAGTATAAAAAAAATTCTTTATTAATTAAAAGTTTTAAGTCTCTTGTATTCGAGGTATATAAAATAACATTAAAGTCTTGCTTTAATTCAGCTATATTGGGCGGGAACGCTTCCCGAAAGAGCCGATTCCGCAGCATCCCTGAGCGCTCTCATCTCATCTCCGCCTGGAATGCAGAAAAAACGGGACATCCAACTCACTCTTTTTTCGATGAAATCGACTATAAATTTACAATATGCTATACCGCCCGTGAATACAATCGCATCAGGTCTCCTGCCTAGCGCCCCGCAGAGAGAACCTATTTCCTTGCAAACCTGATATGCCATAGCTTCGATGACTTCTTCTGCGATTTCCCTGGTGACATTTTTGTCTATCTGGTTGATTTCGGAAGCTTTCAGTTCTTTTTCCTCTATGAATTTTTCGAGGATAATCAAGTCTGAAGTCCCGAGATACGCCACCAGCCCCCCTCTTCCCTTTAACTTCAATTTAATATCCTGATGGCTGTAATTTCCAGAATAACACATCCTGACTATTCCTCCTGAAGGGACTCCACCGCTTCTCTGAGGGGTAAACGGACCATCCCCGTCCAGGGCATTGTTGACATCGACTACTTTTCCCTTTCTGTGTAGCCCCACGGAGATTCCTCCGCCTCCGTGAACGATAATAAGATCGAGCTCTTCGTAAGGCTTACCTATCTTATCTGCTACTATTCTTCCGACTCTTCTCTGATTGAGGGCGTGAAAAATCGAAAGGCGGGGGTTTTCAGGCATCCCCGAATATCTCGACCACTTCCACATCTCATCGACAACTACAGGATCGGCAATAAGTGCGTCTGTTTTTTTCCCGGAAACCTTCTCTACTTCTTCTGCAAGAGCCTTCGCAAGTATACCTCCTAGATTGGAAGGATGATCCCCGTTCAGTCCGTTTTTCAGATCTTCTATCATTTTTTCGTTTACGAAATATGTCCCTCCCGGGATCGGTTTTATCAGCCCGCCCCTGCCGATAACGGCATCTATAGAACCAATGTCAGTTTTTTTCTCTTCGAGGGTTTTAGTAATAAGATCCAGCCTCATTTGATACTGAGCATAGACCGGTTTGGATTCGAAAGGTTTGATCTGATCGACAGAGTATCTCGTTATGACATGAAAGATTTCTTTTTCACCTTCAAAAAAACTGAGTTCATCGCTTGTCGAACCCGGATTTATCACCAGTATTCTTTTCATCCGTTGACCTCCGGCTAGATTATAGAATTATTACCGCTGTTAAAAAACTCCTTCGTATGTTATCTCCATACAGCGCGAAATCTCCGACCAGGGAGTTCCTGTCTCTCCGTTTTCAGTGATATTGATAAAATAAAACGCGACGCTCAAATCCATTGATGCCCAAACTTTCAGGCCAGCGTTAAGATAGCCTTTGCCTTCACCGAATATTCCGTCTTTTTCCATATCGTTCAATCCGAACCTGTAATCGGCGAGCAATTCGACTATATTTTCAAAGCACACCTGTCCCCCTAAAAAGATGTCAACGGGGTTTTCCGTGCTGTCGGCATCCGGCTCAAAGCTCAATCCCCCGTGGACACCGGCGTAGTTGAACAAGTCGAATGCTTTGCTCCCCACGAGATAAAACTCCATTGGTTTTCTGTAAAACCTGTTGTAGGACCTGTCGAAAGACCCGTAGCCGTAAGAGCTGTAACCTATCGCAATACCCGGAAAAAAAATATTTTCCTCGAAAACCCTGAATCTTGCTTCAATAAACGGGTATGGATTCCAGTCAGGTTCGCCGTTTCCTATTATATTGCCGCCCCCGTAGCCGAGCATCACGTAGAATCTGTTTATGAACGCTACTCCGGTGTAGCCAGTAAGCCTTCCTCCGGGGTCCTGCCTGAGATCGAAAACATAACCGCCGTGTGGAGGGACTCCGGCCGTCGGGATTTCGATAACTTTCAGGGGTTGAAAATCCGCGATGATCGTATTTGTCAGAAACAGCAAAAAAACCGGAAAAAAGGCTTTCTTCATTTTAACCCCCTAACAGTTTATTTCAGCTACGTATTTGACCTTGCCCTTGTTTTCAATAATGCTTTGAATTTCATTTACAAGAGACATGTCAAAACAGACACTTAAATCGCTTTTCATTTTTATATTTCTGTTCTTTTCTTTAAGCAGAAAATAAACACCGCAGTCGCCTTCATGACTTATTATCATGTCCTTTATGCTCTTGAGAAAAGAATCGTCGATAGTATTATCTTTAAGTTCGATTTCGAGACTTTTTTTGCTCAGATTCAGGGCTTCTTCAACTGATTTGCATTCGTCGGCTAACAGCATTTTTCCTTGGTTTAGATTTCTTATCCGACCTTTTACTGCTATAAGTTTTCCCATGTTTTCCTTTGCAAATGCTGACAGATCAGAGTTTTTTTCGGGACTGAGAAAAACCTCAAGCTTCGAATTGTTGTCTTCGAGAAAAAGCAGCATACCACCGTCTTTACTCTCTGTTTTCATAAGCAGTCCCGCAGTGAAGCAGTCCTTAAAACCGTTTTGCATATAATCGCTGAGCCTGCACATTCCCCGGAAATTGAGAAATCTTTTATATTCGTCAAGTGGATGAACGCTGAAATTGAATCCGAATGCTTCGAGTTCGGCGTCTTTTTTTTCCTGATAAGTCCAGAAACTGCCTTTGTTCATAGCTGCTTCGGGTTTTGAGAATTCTCTCTCGCTGAAAAGAGGCATCTGTCCCATCATTTTTTGTTTTTTTCTCGAAAGAGCCCTCTCAAAAGAATTCTCCATTGAATCGAGAAGTTTTTTTCTGTTGAGTTCAAACTCGTCGAAAGCGCCGGCTTTTATGAGATATTCAACTGTCCTCTTTGTTGCGGAGGTGAAATTGACTCTGCCGAGGAAATCGTCGAAATCGACGAAAGAACCGGCTTTTACCCTTTCCTCGACTATTTCCTGTGCGGCTTTTTCGCCGACGTTTTTTACTGCCCCGAGAGCGTATCGCACTCCTTTCTTTTCCACGACAAAATTTACACCGGAATAATTTATAGAAGGCGGAAATATATTAATTTTCAACCTGCGTGCTTCGTCTATAAATTCAGCTATTTTGTCCGTATTCGAAATTTCCGTCGTCATCGTCGCGGCGAAAAATTCCAAAGTGTGATGTGTTTTTAAGAATGCCGTATAGTAGGCCAAAAAAGCGTATCCCGCGCCGTGTGATTTGTTGAATCCGTATCCCGCAAAAGGTTCTAACATTTCCCAAATCCTGACTGCCGTCTTTTTATCTATTCCCCTTTCATTTGCCCCGGCAAGAAAATTTTCTTTCTCGCTCTCCATGACATCTCTTTTTTTCTTACCCATTGCCCTTCTGAGTATATCGGCCTTTCCGAGATTGTATCCGGCTACCGTGCTTGTTATCTGCATCACTTGTTCCTGATATATCGGTATGCCGAATGTTTCTTTGAGTATATCCTTAAGAGAGCTGTGTATTAAATCCACTTTTTCCCTGCCGTATTTTCTCGCTATGAACTTGTCTATATGATCCATAGGTCCCGGTCTGTAGAGTGATATAATCGCTATGATTTCAGGGATAGATTTCGGTTTCAGCTGAACGCAAAGATTTCTCATGCCTTTTGATTCGAGCTGAAATATTCCTTTAGTCTCGCCTGATGAAATCATCTCAAAAGTTTTTTCATCATCGAGAGGCAGTTCGTCAAAGTCGATTTCTTCCTTCCCGGAGACAAGAAGAGCTGTTTTTTCCATAGCGGAAAGAGCTGTCAATCCTAAAATATCGACTTTTATCAGGCCGACATCCGTTATTGAATCCATGTCGAACTGGCAAACTATTTGATTTAACTTGTCTTTCCTGAGAGGAACAAAGTCAGTCAAATCACCCGGCGCAATAATAAATCCCGCGGCATGAATTCCGGGCTGTCTCTTCAGCCCCTCCAGCCTACTTGCAATACTGACAAGCCTTTCGAGCCTTTCGTCGGAATCAATTTGCGCTTTGAATCCGTTTAGATTTTTCGAATATATCCACTCGACATCAGATCTTGGATCTTCCGGCGGTTTGTCTATGAAATATGTCTCAGGCATTTTCGAGGAAAGAACATCAATTTCCTTCGGGGTCAGTCCGAGAACCTTTGCCACATCCCTTACAACCTGTCTTGCTCCGAGGCTTGCCGCGGTTCCGATGTAACAGACGGCTTTCTCTCCAAACCTTCTGACCATGTAGTCTATGACCATTCCTCTTTTGTCGTCCGCGAAATCCAAATCTATGTCGGGGGCAGTTATCCTCTCTGGATTTAAGAACCTTTCAAACAGCAGTCCGTAGTTCATCGGATTTATAGTTATTATATCGAGACAATAGAGGACAAGAGAACCTACGGCTGAACCTCTTCCCGGTCCTACTCTGATATTGTTCTTTTTAGCTTCCATGACAATGTCCGCTATTATGAGAAAATATCCCGCGTATCCTGTCTGCGCTATAACTTCCAGTTCTTTTTTTATTCTGCTTTCGGCTTCGGCTGAAATTCCCGAGCGGAATCTCTTTTTAGCGCCTTCCCATGTCAGATATTCAAGATATTCCATGGGATTCTTGAAACCCGAAGGGATTTGAAAATCAGGCAATCTCGGAGAATTTGGGTTCAATTTCATTTCAAAAGAACATTTATCGGCTATTTTTACTGTGTTCTCAAGAGCCTGGGGGCAATTCTTGAATAGCTTGAACATTTCCTGCTGACTTCTGAAATAAATTCCTTCCGGGCTCGTCAGCCTGTCTTTGTCCTCAAATGTTTTTTTTGTATTTATGCACAAAAGCGCTTCGTGAGCCTGATGGTCGCCTTGATCGAGAAAATGAACGTCATTTGTCGCTACGACGCCGATACCGGCTTTTTTCGCTACTTCTATCTGAGATTTGTTTAGAAATTCATTTTCAGGTAACCCTATATCCATCAGTTCGAGATAAAAATCGCCGCCAAATATATCTGAATACAAACGCGCAAATCTAATCGCTCCGGATTCATCTCCAGATAAAATTCTGCGAGGGACTTCCCCGCTCATGCAGCCTCCGAGAGCAATCAGGCCATTTGCGTGGCTTTGAAGGATATCAATATCCACCCTCGCTCTTCCCCAGTAAAGCCCATCGAGAAAAGCCTTTGAAGAAAGCTTTACGAGGTTTCTGTAGCCTTCATCGCTTTTGCAAAGAAGAGTAAGGTGCCTGAATTCGGAAATTTTACTCTTTGCTGAAATGCCTTTTGGATCGACATAAGCTTCCATGCCGATTAAGGGCTTAATCCCTTCTTTAACGCAGTGTTTGTAGAATTCAACTGCTCCGGACATGTTGCCGTGGTCCGTGAGCGCGAGTGCTTTCATTTTTAGATCAGAAGCTTTTTTTACAAGTTTGGGTATCGAAACAGCGCCGTCGAGAAAGCTGTAGTCTGAATGGACATGGAGATGGACAAAATCTTTTGACATTTCGCGCTTTATTCTTTCTTGCTGACTCTGAGTTTTATTATTTTCTGTCTTGTGGCGTCAATAACCTCAAATTCCAGTCCGCCGGCGGTGAATTTCTCTCCCTTTTTTGGAATTTTTTCCTGGCTGTCGAGAACGAAACCGCCTACGGTGTTATAGTCTTCAGATTCGAGATCTAAGCCGAGAAGATCGTTGAAATCGGAAAACTCCATGCGGGCGTTGACCAGGTATGAGCCATCTTCTTCGACCGTGAAATCTTCCTCCTCCTGATCTCTTGAATCTTCAATTTCTCCAATTATCTCTTCAACCAAATCCTCAAGGGTCACTATCCCGCAGACGCCACCGTATTCGTCCACGACCATTGCTATCGAAAGATGCCTTTCCTGAAGGTCTTTTATAGTCTCAAGCACTGTTTTGCTTTCCGGTATGAAATGAGGCAGGCAGGCAAAATCTATTGCCTTGTATGGAGTTTCCATTATGTCGTGAAGAAAAGGAATCAAATCCTTTACTTTCAACACACCGACCACATCGTCTATTGTGTCTCCGTAGAGAGGGATTTTTCCGAACCTGTGCAGGGTATAGACTTCTATTATCTCGTCTATGCCGGCGGTCGCAGAAAGGAATACAGTATCTACCCTGGGCACCATTATCTCTTCGACTCTCGTGCTCGTAAGATACATGACGCCTTTGAGTATATCCGCTTCGGCTTCTGTAATAATTCCCGACTCTTTTCCTTTGTCTATTACTGTTTCCGCTTCTTTTTCCTTATTCTCTTTCCTGTTTTTTATAAGTTCTCTTATGAATTCGATTATCTTTTTTCGTTTATACGGTTCTTCGTTCATTTTTCCTATCCTTTTTTATTCTCTCTTATCAAAACTTTTTTTTTCGGAGTTATTATCCCGCCGGAAACTACAGCCCTGATTCCTTCTTCAACCGTCAAATCTGTGACGGTAATATCGCCTTTCGGCAGTAACAGGTAAAAACCCGACGTAGGGTTCGGAGTCGTGGGGATGAACACTGAGCTGAGGCAGGATCCTTCTCCTCCTTCTGTCAGCCTATCAACCCATGATTCGGTATTCGTCAAAAATCCGAGAGACCAGCACCCCTGACGCGGATATTCTACCATAACTACTTTCTGAAACGCCCTTTTGTCAATAAAAAATGTTTCTGTCAGCTCTTTCACTGCGTTGTAAATAATCCTTATCAACGGAATCTTTGTCATTATTCTGCCGGTCCATCCGAAAAAAAACCTGCCTATGAAGGTTCTCGCGGCGGCTCCGGTTATCATAATAACGGCGAGCAGAGAACCGAATCCTATAAGGTCTTTTGCGATTCTCGGGTATGGAAGGTTTTTAGCCAAAGGTTCAAAAATCGCTCCTCCGACTTCAACTATGGATTTAAAAACAAAAAATGTCAAACCTATCGGCAGAAGAGTTACGATTCCGGTTATGAAAATACCCCTGATTCTTTTTTTAATACCCGGTCTGGAACGAGGCAGTTCGTCTCGATCGTCCATATCTTTATTTCATTATGCGGAGCCAGTCGTGCAGCAAAAAATAAAACCTTCCTATCAATAAGGATATTCTTGCCATGACAGTGTATCCGAATGAAGCGCCGAAAGTTATCATGAGAAAAATCATCCCGGTTCTCGCGCCGATCCTGAAAATCCCCTTGTGTTCTATTGAAAAGAAAAAGTAAAAAATACCTGTAACCGTTCCGATTAAGAGAAGTATCTGTCCTATTGAACCGAATAATCCCGTGTTCCACAGAGGGGTAATTCCTGAATACACCTGTTCAAATAGGTTGGATCTGAGAAAAGTGACAAAGCCGTAACCTGCTCCTATCCCGACCACAAATGCTATTGAAATATGAGAAAACCATCTCGTCTTTGCAAAAAGCTGAAGAATCATGAAAGCCGACAGAACGGCGGGAAATATGTAAAGTAAATTACCTTCCTTCAGAGGAGACACAAGGTTTGGCATTACGACATCGTGCCAGCTTTGAACCAGCAGGTAACCGGCTGAAACTCCTACGTAAACCGCTTCAGCAATTTTATAGAAAAGATTGTCCTTGTATAAAAAGCTGAAAATAGCCAGCGTGAGCAAACCCGCTATCCATATCCCGACTGCCTCAGCCATTCTTTTTTCCTCTTTTCTCAACAATATAAGCTAAATTGCCGAAAAGTATGAAAGCAATGATACAGACGTGGGCTATTGACTGCGCGTCCATTCCGCTCGATGCCATACCCGGGCTTTTTATCAGCTGCTCATATTCGGCGGCTCCAGCCATTCCGCCAATCAAGCCATTGAGCTGCCCTGAATTAAAATAAGGAGAGTAAGCCGGCGCGCTGACGGCTGTGCAGCCCGCGATTATGTTTTTTCCGTATTTGTCCTTTCCTATCTGAACCCAGCCTATAACCCCCGGATCTCCCGCCGAAAGAGTCACAATTACCGCTACTTTGTCGAGATTGTAGTTGACGTTTTTGAGCAACTCTATATCCTTTGCGTTTTTTCCGGATAAGTCCCTAGGGCATGTTTTTTTTATGTCGCCGATTATATTGTCTATGGCGACGACACCTCCGGATTTGTAGCCGAGATTCACGAAATGTTTCCACCTCTCTCTCTCGTAAACAGCCGCCCCCTCATTGAGCGCATTTTCAGCGAACCTGACTCCCTGCGGCCAAAGAGCGACCGTAATGACGTCTATGTTTTTTGAAAAGGCGTGTTCGATTATCGCTTTGCCCATTGGATAGAGTTCAGGTGCGGCGGCAGGATCGAAATCGAAGGATACGAGAATGACCGATCCTTCAGGAAGGCTGTCTATAAACTCGAATGAAGCATACACGGCTTTAGAGTCTTTTTTATCCACTACTATGGGTATCCTCAGGGGAAAAACAAGAGGAATGGCGACGGCAAAAGCTATGAAAATAAAAATTATTCTTCTGTCGAGTTCAAATATTTTTTTCAATTTAGATAAGACCTTTCAATCCCGAAAATAATTCTCAGTGAGGTAGCTATCACTCCGAGAGCGGCACCTATCATTATCGCTCTTTGTCCGGCAGTATTGGGTATTTCCATAATCCATGCCTGAACTGAAGGCAGATAGTTAAAAATCACTTTTCCTATCGGGACACGGCCGAGCATAACTATAATCGCCGCGACAAGCAGAAGGCCGGCTTCGAGATTTCTCGCCCTGAAGGCGCGGAAAGAAGCCGAGGCGACAAAAAAAGCGAGCAAAGAAAACATAGTGGCGTTAAGCGGCGTGTAGAAATGTCTGAATATAAAATCGAATGCCGAACCTTCCTCCATACCTCCTCCCCAACCGGCGAAAACCGTCACAAGAAGAGAAAATACTATCACAACGGAATAAATCCAGCCCTTTCTTTTCTTAGTTATTTTCAGCGCGTTTACTTTGAGCAAATTCAGTATCCCGAGAATCATCGCGAAAACAGCGACGACCATATACCAGTTTTTAAGCGTGTTTGCAGCCTCTCCGACCGGATAGCGGGGAACAAAAAACGAAAGAATAATAAATATACCGCTCAGGAAAGTCACTGCGAGGGGCACATATCTTTTCATGCTTATATTCCGCCTTTGTTAACCCGTGAAGAAAAGATTTTTTACAAAATTCACACCTAAAGAAACGAGTATGCTTCCTGCCACGAGAGCTGCAATCGCCACTGCTTTTCCTAAATCCTGGGCTTTAAGGCTTCCTACAAGCCTTGGGTCGTCTGACATATAAGCGCTCGCGGCAAAAAATTCTTCGCCAATGAGCGTATAGTCGCACGCGGCAACGAAAAAGGGGAGCTGCGAAGGATCCGCTGTTCCGGATATCTGTATAGCGCCTATTGAATGGCCTGTTTCAGCCAAAATGAGGGATTCGGCGTAAAAATGCCCCATGAGAAATACTGTCGCCGGTTTCTCCCTGACCATAATTCCGTCCACCGCCGCGGCATAGCCGAATTGATCGCCCGTCAGGTAAAAAACAGAATTTTCATCGTAGGAATCCGGCCTGCCCTCCTGAATGTAGGCCTGTCTAACTATTTCCTTGGCAGTGTTGTATGCGACGGGCGCTATTGAAGGGACTGAAAGCTTGCTTTCATAGTTTGCCACTTTTCTCGCGACTCTGCCGAGTATTATCATACCGGCTATAGTCTGGACATCGTCCATGTCCATAATTCCGGGAATGAAAAGGACGTCTTTTCCCATTTCAGTTGCTCTGCCTATAGCTTCGTCCACCGCGTCAATACCGCTGAGTTTTCTTATGAAAAATTTTTTCCCACTTCCCGCGCTCTTTATGAAAAAAATCAGCAATGCAGTAAATATAAGGCTTCCGGCTAACATTGAAGTGTTGGAACCTGAAAACCAGGGTTTGAAATATGAAATCTCTTCTGTTGCCTCTGATATAAGTTCCGAATCGGGAAAATACGCTACAGCAAAATATCTGTATTTTTTACCCTCGACGATGTCTTCATCGCTGAAAAGAAAAGAATCCGATTTCGCATGAACTGTGTCTTTTCCCGAGACTTTAAAAATGACAAGGCTTTCAGGGCGTTCCCATTCCGAAGAAGCTTCCGCAGAATAGGATAATTGGATCAAATCTCCGAGAGAGTCTTCTCCGAAAAACCTGCATTCCACTTCAAACCTCGCGGTTCCTGTTTTTTCGGAGATTTTTTTTGAGACCTGTGTTTCCAACCCCAAAGGCAGAGGGCAATCTTCTCGAGAATTTTGCGGCAGATAATTTGTCACCGTAACTACAGTTGTATTTTCTTCTGCGTTATCGGCTTCGGCCCCAGCCGCAAGGGCTCTTGAAGACTCTATTTTTTTTGATATGATAAAAGCCGCCGCAGAGGTCAGAATAAAGAGAGCTAAAAAGGCGAAAAAAATTGATTTTGACATATTTACAGAAGATTATTTTAAAAAAAACCTCCGGTCAAGTCATTATTGATTTCATGAAAAACTGCAGACGGGATTTCCGTCTGTCCATTGTCGCCGAAAAGAATTCTTGGATAGCCGCTAATCAGTATCCTTTGAATGTTTTCTGTAATAGACCTCGAGAAAATGATGGCACTGCTGAGGCCTGTATAGGCCGTTCATTATTGCCTTTGCCATCGCTTCACAAGACATATATCCGCATGCCGCGCAGTTTTTTATGTCTTCTTCAGTAAATTTTTCCATCTCTTCGTAGAGCGCTTTGATTCCTGCCTCATCGGGATCCTCGAGAGTTTTGTAGTTTTCGGATTTGTCCGTATATTTTCTCGAAAAATCGACATCGCCCATATCTTCAAGAATTTTCTGAAGATTTGCCAAAGCGTCAGGGTCAGGATAGTTCTCTTTTTTCTGCTTCTCGAGTCTATCGCTTTGAAGTTTTAATATCTCGTCTGTTGTCCTTTCGTCGTAATTTGTTCCTGTCCCCCTGTTGCATCCGTGAAGGCAGTTTAGTATATCCACCAGAACTACATCGCACTTTTTCTCTTTGATTTCCTTTTCGAGCTCTTCGAAAAACTCCTCGTATATTTCATTCCCTTCCGTCCTTCTGACCTGATGCATCTTGAGAGGGACGTTGTATCTTTTAAAAGTCTCGAAAAGACCGCCGGGCTGTGAATAGAGAATCCCTCTTTCTGCTTCCATGGGTCCATCGAAATTTGTATCCTGAAATTTTGAAAGGTCTATGTTGTTTTCTTCTAAATATTTCTTCAAATTAGTAATTGTCACATTGTATGTTATTTGACCTTTCGTGTTCGGGTCCTGAAATTCCCGGCTCTTCGCTATGCAGGGGCTTATGAAGGCGTGCTTCATTCCAGGATGATTTTTGTGAACCCAAGCCGATATGTCCATGACAGGGCTTCCTGTAGGAGCAAGATAAGGCATCAATTCCGGTTTGTAGATCTCTATAAAGCTTACAACAGCTGGGCAGGGTTGCGCTATGACGGGAGTCTTCGCTCCTGCCTGTATCGCCCTTAGATACTGATAAGTGGTGATTTCAGCGCCGAACGAAACGTCAAAATTCATTTTAACGCCTATTGATTTAAGCCATCCCAAAAGTTTTTTGAGCTGTCCGGGAAAATTGACATCCACCGCAGGCGCCACAAGAGCGGCGATGTTTTCGCCTTTTTTGAGGTCTTCTATGAATCTTTCTGTGTCGTCTTTTATTATTCTCGCATCGTGAGTGCATGCTCTCACGCAGTTTCCGCATCCTATGCACAAGTCGTGGTTGACTGTGATTCCTTTTTCGAGATCGGAAGCGTCATTGCAGTATTTTGCAGGGCAGACCTGTATGCAGACATGGCATTGAACGCACTTTTCGCTGTCGACTTCGACGACAGCCGGCAAGTGATATTTCATTTCAGGCATAACTTCCTCCCTTTTTTACAAATTACATAGCCGCGAGTTTGTCTCTGAGGTATTCGTCAATGTTCTTGTTGAGTATTTCCTCCGAGATCTT